>DITP01000014.1:4898-17034 GCA_002422135.1 Acholeplasmataceae bacterium UBA6181 | reverse complement strand
CTTTTTGTTCAATCTGAAATACCTGAACATGCTCAATTAGGTTATGTCATGGAATCAACTGCTTATGTCGGTGAAATGGAAAGAATGACACAATATAAAGATAAAAAAGGAAAACAAGCTGAAGGTATAAGAACATCTTTATTAACCTATCCAGCGCTTATGGCGGCTGATATATTGCTTTATGATGCCGACATTGTTCCAATTGGTGATGATCAGAAACAACACCTCGAATTGACACGAAATTTAGCCGTTCGGTTTAACAATGCTTATGGACAAACCTTTACAGTACCTGAAGGATATTACACCAAAACGGGTGCTCGAATTATGTCATTAACTGAACCGACGAAAAAAATGTCAAAAAGTGCTGAGAATCCAAAATCATATATTCTTCTGCTTGATGATTTAGCTCAGGTTCGAAATAAAATCAAGAGTGCCGTTACCGATTCTGATGGTGTAATTAAATATGATCCAAAGAAAAAACCAGGAATCTCTAATCTTTTAACTATTTACAGTGCATTAACAGAATACTCGATTAAGCAGCTCGAAGAAATGTATGAAGAAAAAAACTATCAAGTATTTAAAGCTGATTTAGCAGAAATAGTGGCCGATGCATTACGCCCAATACAAAGTAAATACTTTGAGATTATGAATGGGACAGAATTAGATAAAATTCTAGATCAAGGTGCTGAAAAAGCACGAATAGTTGCTCAAAGAAAGTTAGTAAAAGTATATAAAAAACTAGGTTTAGGTAGAATACGATAAAAAATGGATGCGCGGGCATCCATTTATTTTTTACTAAAAGCTTCCGTTTCAATCGAAGTAATCGGATATTCATTTTCACCATCGATTTGAAGATAAACTGGTTGATCCATTTCAAATGAAATTTTTTGGCCGATATAGCAATCCACAAACTTCTTAAAATGGATATGCCAACCAAAATATATCGTTGGAAAAATGAGAATTAACAACCATTTCGGAATATTCTTCACAATAATTAAATGAAGATTTTCTTCATTTCGATTAGCTTGTGGTGCAATTTTCATCCCACCACCAAAGTATGAACCATTCATAATGGATGCAAGCCATAATTTATCTTCATGAAATTCTTTTCCATCAATGGTGATTCTAGCTGCTACAGGTTTAAATTTTACAAAGCCTTCAAAGGAATGTCTGAAATAATTGATTTTATTTTTTTTAAAATGCGAATGATTGACTAAATATGCGATATACCCATCAAGCCCACCACCTGCACCATTCAAAAACAAGCGTTTCTTTTGATTATAAGTAATCGTTGGTAAATGCTCTAAAAATGGTGATATTAAAACTAATTTCTCTTTTATTTTCAAACTGCGAACAAAGTCATTTCCTGTTCCGGCTTGATACATGTATATCTTTTGCTTGATTTCTTTATGATTAATCGTATTCACTAATCGATTAATCGTTCCATCACCACCAACAATAATAATTCTGTCATCAGGATTAAGTTGATTCACAAATCGATCGACATCATGAATTTCAAGTAAACTATATGTTTCAACTTGATTGCCAAATTTTTCCAAATGTGTCACAATCTTTTTAATGAACTTCGGATTTTTCCCATTTCGAGAGAGTGGATTAAACAATAAAATATCCATATGAACCTCACTTTATCATAGCAAGCGCGTAATTCTTCTTCCCACGACGAATAATTAAATAACGATTGAATAATGTTTTGTCTTTTGTTAAAGTCGCATCGATTGAAGTCACTTTTTCATCATTCATAACAATCGCTCCACTTTGAACAAACTGCCGAGCTTCTCTTTTCGATGACGCTAATTTAAGATCAACTAAAACATCAAGGATAAGTGATTCATTTTCAATGGTTTTTGATTCTAATACTTTCTCTAGAATAATGAATTCTTCTTCAGAAAGTGATTGAAAATCACCCAAAAAGAGAGCTTCAGTCACTTTAATTGCCTGCTTAAGAGCTTTTTCGCCATGAACTAGTGTGACAACTTCGGCTGCCAATTCTTTTTGTGCTAAACGTTTTTCAGGAGCTTCTTGATGATTCTTCATCAATTCGATGATATCATCTTTTGATATTAATGTCAGTTGTTTTAAATAATTTTCAATATCTTGATCGGATGCATTTAAAAAATATTGATAGAGTTCATAAGGTGAGGTCAACTCACGATCTAGCCATAATGCACCTGATTCACTTTTGCCAAACTTTGATCCATCAGCTTTCAATAAAAGTGGTGAACTTAGTCCAATCGCTTCATTGTTTTCACCTTCCAATTTACGAATGAGTTCTAAACCTGTTGTAATATTACCCCATTGGTCAGAACCACCGAATTGCAATTTGCAATCGTAGTTTTTATAGAGATGATGAAAATCAATCGCTTGGATAAGCATGTATGAAAATTCGGTATAGCTAATGCCAATTTCAAGTCGACGTTGAACTGTATCTTTCGCAATCATGTAATTTACTGAAAAAAGTTTACCATAATCGCGTAAAAACGAAATCATATCAATATTTTTAATCCAGTCATAATTATTGACATAAATCGCATGTGATTCTGGTAAAAATGATGACAATTGTGTTTTAATTTTTTCTGCATTTGCTAATGATTCATCAAGTGTTAATAATTTACGTTCTGCAGTTTGTCTCGGATCTCCAATCAATCCAGTAGCACCACCAATTAAAACAATGGGCTGATGTCCATACTTTTGTAAAAGGAGCATACGGACAACTTGGACTAAATGTCCAACGGTTAAAGATTCTCCAGTCGGATCAAATCCGCAATAAAATGTGACTTGGTCTTCATTGAGTAATTTTTTTGTTTTTTCTTCATTACTGACGTCTTTAATTAAGCCACGCCATATCAGTTCTTCGTATAAATTCATCGTTATATCCTTCCTTTTTTAAATAAAAACGTCCTTAGAAACTCTAAGGACGTATATATATACGCGGTACCACCTTAGTTCTAGAATATATTCTAGCACTTATTTTCAATAAAATCTCCACAAGTGTAATTCGAACTTAATTTTCTCTCCATGTTTCACCCTCATGAAGTCTCTATATTAGGTTTAAAAAGTTTCTACTTTTTTTATGTCAACGATTGATTTAATTGGTTGAATCTCTTTTAACAATATAGTGTGGAAGAATAATTCGAATATTATCAACTTCCTTATTATTCATTAATTTCGTGAGTAAACGCATCGACACAGCACCAATATCATAGACCGGAATATCAATAGACGTTAAGTTGGGTCGAGAAAGTAATGAATATTTTGTGTTTTGGAATCCTGCAATGGCTAAATCCTTTGGCACATCTCGACCATTATCTCTCGCAATATTCATAAATGATACTGCAATCGAATCACGAACACCAATGGCTGCATCGACCCTCTTATCGCTAAAGAATGTCGAAAAGTGTTGACGATTGATTAACGTATCACCACTTGTTCTAAAGATTTTAGGTTCCATTCCGGCTTCTTGCATCGCACGTGTATATCCAGCTTCTTTTTTATCATTGACTGAATAGCGTCGAGCTGTACTTAGTAAGTAAATATTTTCTCTTTGATCATCGATGAGTAATTTTGTGATTTCATAGCCAGCTTTTTCATAGTCGATGGAGACTGTAGGAACATCTGGATCATCCGATACAACATTTGCAAATACAAATGGAATGTTATTTCCAGTAAACATTTTTTTAATTTCATTGACACGTATTTCTGAAAGTTCATCATTTAAATACAATACACCATCCACTTGTTCAGCGACGATGTTATGTAATGTGTCAATGACATCCATATCTTCACGCACAGAAAAAAGTTTAATCGAATAATGATAATTTTGTGCAATATCACTAATTCCACCAAGCATTTCAGCGACAGAAGCTCTTGTAATATCTGATATCACAACACCAACGGTTGTTGTTTTTCTACTTGCTAATCCGCGTGCGATAACATTGGGACGATATCCAAGCTCTTTGATGACCTTTAAGACCCGTTGTCTCGTTTCATCTTTTACTTTTTCTGGATTATTCAATACTCTAGATACCGTTGCTAACGATACACCTGCCCCACGAGCCACGTCATAAATGGTCGCATTAATCATGGATATTCACCTTCTTTTCACCATATGAATTCATGTTCATTTTAACACAACATGTAAAGGCTTTCAAGTTATTAATGAAAATATTTTCATTCGCTTACAAAAAAATAAGGAGGCCTTAGCCTCCCTATTAAACGGAACGTTTTTCTTTGATTCTTGATGCCTTTGCTGATAATGTACGGATGTAGTTAAGTTTAGCTCTTCTAACTTTACCGAATCTTGCTACTTCAATCCGATCTATGGATGGTGAATGTACAGGGAATGTACGTTCTACACCAATGCCATATGAAATTTTACGAACTGTAAAAGTTTCTGAAATTCCGCCGCCTTGTCTTTTTATCACGAGACCTTCGAATAATTGTAGACGTTCGCGGTTTCCTTCTTTAATCTTTACGTATACTTTAACAGTATCCCCAGAATTAAAGGTTGGAACTTCTTTTAAGTAGGATTGAGTGATTTGTGCAATCAGCGCTTGCCCTTTTAATCTTGCCATGTTCGACTCACTCTCTTTCTTCCAATGTTCTTATCGATCTTTTTTGACAGCGGACCATTGTGTTTTTTTAAGGCCAATTTATTATATCAAAGTTATCGAAAACATGCAACCATGATTTCTTATAGCTTTCATACCTTTTTTGAATTTCTTTTTATTTCTTCAATTTTTTTTGTTTGAACATCAGTTTTTTTGATGTTTTTAAGCAAATCCGGTCGTTTTAAAACCGTATTTTTTAGCCGCATTTCCTCGCGCCATTTCATGATTTCTTGATGATTCCCTGATAATAAAACATCTGGAACAAGATGTCCTTTATAATCGTTTGGTTTTGTATATTGAGGATATTTCAACCAACCATTCTGCAAAGAATCTTCTTCTGATGAATCTTCATGAATCACGCCTGGAACCAATCGAATCACGGCATCTGAAACAATCATCGCTGGAATTTCGCCACCGGTTAATACATAATCTCCAATGGATAATTCTTCATCAATATAATTCTCAATGCGTGCATCAATACCTTCATAGTGTCCACAAATCAAAATGAGATGAGACTCCTTTGCAAGTTTAATTGCTTTTTTTTGCGTAAACTTTTCCCCCTGTGGTGATAGCAATATAACTTTTGAATTTTTCTCTTTCAATTTCGTAATTGCATCATCTAAGGGTTGTAAAGTCATCAGCATTCCTGCGCCACCACCATAAGGCGTATCATCAACTTTTTTGTGCTTGTTTTTCGAATAGTCTCTCAATTGATGTGCATTGATGGATACGATTTTCTGTTCAATTGCTCGTTTAATGATGGATGTTTCTAAAAAGGGGTTAAAAAACTCAGGAAAAATCGTAATAATATCAATTTTCATAAAAGTCCCTCAATCGGTTTAATGGTGATTTTATCTTCTAAAACATCATCGATGAATGCTTCATTAAAAGGGACTAATACTTTCTTTTTCTCCATGGTTTCAATCTCTAAAAGATGTCCTTGGGGTACAGGAATAATACTAATGACTGTTCCTAATTTGTGGTTTTCTTGATCATAAACGATTAAATCAATTAAATCGCTATAATGATAGTCGTCATCTTCAAGTTCATCATCAATAGATTCGTCACTGTACAAGTCAAATCCCTTAAATGGTTCAATTTGATTAATATCATCAATCCCTTTGAACTTAACAATTAAGATATTTTTCTGGGTGCGAATACGTTCGATAATGAAAAATTTCTTTTCTTGTTTATTTAAAAGATAAACTTCCTTACCGACACTAAAACGGTTAAAATCACTCATATTGAAGATTTTAACCTCGCCTTTGATGCCATGTGTGTTCGTGATCTTTCCGATCTTATACATTTTAAATCATCCTTTAGAATGAGTCAATATCGATTTGGACACGCTTGCCTTCTTTTGAAGCACCTGCATAAACGATGGTGCGCATCGCACTCGCGATTTTCCCACCTTTTCCAATGACACGACCAAGATCTGCTTCATTAACTAAAAGCTGAATTGTGATTGTTTCTTGATCATTCGAAATGATTTTAACGAGAACATCATCAGGGTTCACGACTAATGGCACGATCATATTTTTGATTAGTTTTTCAAAATCAACTGCCATGATAAGTTCCCCCTTTTGTTATTTTCCAATAACGTCGTATTTTTTGAATAGGCTACGTACGGTTTCAGTTGGTTGTGCACCATTTCCTAACCATTTTTGGACCTTTTCAGCATCTACAGAAACCTTGCCAATAAGCGGATCATATGTACCAAGGATTTCTAGGAATCTACCATCTCTCGCGCGATTTGATTCACTTGCTACAACGCGATAAAATGGGCGCTTGTTTGAACCAAAACGTTGCAAACGTAATTTAACTGCCATATTGTTCACTCTCTTTCTTTTTGATATCCACTACTATTATAATGAAAAAACATTTGCTGTCAAGTATTTTTGCTTAACAGTTTAAAAATTTAAATTTTCATCATATGTATTGGATTGACTGATATGTTTAAAACCTTTGATTTCTTTCAATTGCTTTTTTAGGTTTTGTTCGATATCTTTATCACCGTAGACGATGGCATAACTTGATTTCTCTGAAACATATGCGATATCAACAGGTAGAGTTTTTAATTTTTCAACAACTTTTTTCCCTTGAAAAAATACGATGTAAGCCATACGATTAGCGTACATGACAACTACCTCCTTTTTTGATGATGCCAAATACATCTGGTGTTTTTATGTGTGATGAAACGACTTCAGTGAGTTCTGCCAAAAAAGAATTAATCTCGGTTTGCAGTGTTTTTTCTAAAAGAACGTATCGTTTCATTTCTTCAGTTTCATAAAGTTTTCTTTTTGAATCAGAAAGTAAATTTGAATACTTTTTAAAATCAGGATGATAAGTGCCGCCATCTTGCATCATTTGAGTATATAATTCCTTCGCTTGACTAAACGCATTGATTTCAGACTTGTATTTTTTAATAATTTCTTGATTAAGTGTTTTCATTTCAATATAATTTTTATCTTTTATAATTTCATCAAGAACTTGATAAGCTTGAATAATGATTTCTGTCATTTAAAGTTCTTCCTTCCTAAATGGATAATAATGTCCCTCTTCTAAATCTCTTAAGGTGAGGTTCCCGATTTGAACCCGCTTTAATTTTATCACATCATAATCCAATGATTGAAACATGCGCTTCACTTGGTGGAACTTACCCGTATCAATCGTTAATGTGACAAGATGATCCATAACTTTTATATGTTTCGCTTTTGCTAAATATAGTTCATTAAATTCATCTTTAATCATGACACCCTTAATTAAACTCTCTTGGTTATTAAATACCTTGTTCAATGTCACTTCGTAGATTTTATCTAAATGTTTTTGGGGGTGAGTAATTTCATGAACGAATTTACCATCTGTCGTTAAAATCAATAATCCTTCAGCATCCAAATCTAATCGTCCTGCAATTTTAAAATTGAAACGATCATAGGGTGCTTTTAATAATGAAAAAACAGTTTGATGCATCGTATCTTTATGCGCAGACAAATATCCTTTGGGTTTATATAAGACTAAATTCATATTTTTAAAATAAGGTATGAGTTCTCCATCAATCATTAATTCATGTTGGTCAGGATCAAAATGATGATTGCTCTCTTTTATGACTTGCCCGTTGATTAAAACTTCATGCGCCATAAGAAATTTTTTAACCATGCTTCTTCGCTCAACTTTTATGTCACCTAAATACTTATCGATGCGCATGTGGAATCTCCTTTGTGGTATAATTAAGGGTGTCATGATTAAAGANNTAATGAAAGATATCATCCGTGAAGGACATAAAACTTTAGAAACTGTAGCAAAAGAAGTCAAATTGCCACTCACAAAAGCAGATAAAAAATTGTTAATTGACTTAATGGAATATGTCCAGAATTCTCAAAATGATGAACTATGTGAAACATATGGTCTAAGACCTGCTGTTGGAATTGCTGCACCTCAAGTCAATGTTTCAAAGCGAATGTTTGTCGCTCATGTACATGATTTTGATGGCATTTTATATTCACACGCATTAATCAATCCAAAAATCACAAAGAGAAGTCAAGATCTCATTTATGTTCCTGGAGGAGAAGGGTGTCTGTCTGTTGATCGTGAAACTGAAGGATTAACTCCACGCTATCAATCGATTGTTATGGAAGCTCTACGATACGATATCCCTAGTGATCAAGTCATGCCAGTTGAATTGCATCTTGAAGGTTATGTCGGTATTGTTTTTCAACACGAACTCGATCATCTCGATGGTATATTGTTTACAACAAAATTATTTCCGGAATTACCGCATGCAAAACCTGCTTTCGAACTACTTGAAGACAACTCTTAATACTTTAATTTGATTGTCCGTAATATCATCAATGGTTATTTTTTTATCAGGCTCATTTGGATAAAGTCTTTTTTGAAGCGTTTGGATATAAGTTTCCTTACGCTTTTTTTCTTTGCCTAAGATTCGTTTGAAAAATCCTAGCTTTTCAGGTTCAAAAATTAAATGATTTTCTGTAAAATCATGATCAGCAATCACAATTCCATCAAACCGATCACGAATCAATCGTTTGAAAAGATTGAGCATATCCGTCTTTCCGTACCCAAGGAGTTGAGGTTCTCCATTAAGATCTTGATCTTTTGCAAAAAAAACTAACATATATTTTTTTAGTAAGCGATATGATGTGGTCGATGACTCCCCATTTCGCATCATCATTACTGGATCAAAAGCAATCTTTAATGCATCAGTTTTTAATTTTTTAAAGATATAAGCATAAACATTTGATTTGTAATTCAAAGAAGGTTTGATAATGATTGTTTTTCGATTAATGAGTGCTTGTTCGATAAATGGTTCTAATATTTTTTCAATATCTTTAATTTCCTTGATGCAATCATGAAATATAGGTAATTCAAATAATAAATAATCAACTTTTAGTTTCGTTGAAAATTTGATCATATATTTGAATTGATCGAGCGCTTCTGTATGTTTCTTTTTAGATTCAATTGGATAAGGCTCAATCATTGTATCAATCACTGAAATCTCAATTTTTTCTTGTTTTAGTTTTGACTGCAAATCATGAATGTCTTGATCGTTCATTTCAATTAAAGGTCTTCCTTCATATGTTCTTAAAGCAATCGCTGTTAATTGATTTCTTTTTAGAATTTCAATAGTATCCTTTAATGATTTCTTTTCATCAAAAAAACCAGTCATTGTAAGTTTCATGACACCCTCCATTGGTACATCAATATACCACCTGCTACGCTAACATTTAAACTTTCGACTTTTTGAGTTTGAATTGTATAAAATCCGTCACAAAGCTTTTTCGTTTCATCACTTAAACCGTGGCCTTCATTGCCTAAAACGAGTCCTAATTTGTCATTTTTTATTTCCTGATTTTCTCCATGAGCATCTGCACCTATAATAATATATCCCTTATTTTTATAAGATGCAATCATCTCAAGAATAGGTCCTCTTATCAGTTCAACATCAAAAATCGATCCTTTGGCAGCCCTGATTGTTTTTTCATTATAAAAATCTGCGGATTTATGGCTGGCAATCACTTGATGAAAACCAAATGCTGCTGCTGAACGAATGAGTGCCCCTAAATTATCCGGATCTTGAATATCATCTAAAAATAAAACACGTTTACTTTGAATTTTTAGAGTGTTAAATTTACATACTGCAAATGTATCAATCAAAGTTTCAGTCAATTGTAATTCTTTCATTAAAGAGAGATCGATGAGTGTTCCTTGGACTTGAGGATTAGAGGTGACAATTTCTTCAATGAGTAATGCTTGTTTCGCTTTTTCAATTTGATGATCGCCAAACACTAAAAAACGTGAAAATTCATCACGATATTTCTTAGTTTTTAATTTCATCCAGTATTTAAATTTAGCGTTTTGTTTTGATGTCATCACATCAATCACTACTTTCCTTGATATAAGATTCAATCGCTTCACCTACTGAAAAACCATAATCTCCTAAATTAAGATTCATCTCATGATGGATTTCAACAGTTTTTATCGTTTTCATGGTTTCCTCAATCATCGTTTCATAATCAAATGATTGTTCATATTTTTTCGCATAAACTTCCATGGGCTTTGTAACCGGTGACTTTGGTAAGTATATACTACAACAATCATTAAAAGGTTGAATGGAAATATCAAAAGTTTTGATGGATTTTGATATTTTGATGATATCCGTTTTATCCATAGTAACAAGCGGTCTTAATATCGGAATTTTTGTAACAGCTTCAACAACACTTAGACTTTGTAAGGTTTGACTTGCGACTTGACCAATTGAATCACCATTAACAATCGCTAAACTCTTAATTTTTTTCGAATATTTTTCAGCGATTCGATACATCATGCGCCGCATTACGGTAATGATATATGGATCAAAAACATTAGCTAAGATTGCTTCATGAATATTTTTAAAAGGCACGATATGCAAATTAAGTCGACCAGTTAACGTATACTTCGACAAGACTTTTGATAATTCAATTACTTTTTGAGCAGATTCAATCGGTGTTAATGGTGTAGATTCAAAATGGATAAGTTCAAGGTCAAGCCCTTGTTTCATTGCTAAATAACCAGCAACTGGACTATCAATCCCACCACTTAACATCAGTAAAGCTTTTCCTCCCGTACCATATGGATAACCACCAACACCTTTAATTTGTTTTAAATAAATGTATGCATAATCTTTTCTAACTTCAATGTTCAATACTTCTTCAGGTTGATGAACATCAACCACGTATTTGCGTTTTGCACCAGCTAAAATCGGTCCAGAAATCATTTTAGATAGTTCTTGACTCGTATATGGAAAAGTTTTATCCACACGCTTAGATTCGATTTTAATCGTCATCATCGGAACTGTTGCTTCTTGGTCTAAAACATAAGTCCCACAAGAAATCATAGAATCTAGATTAGGACTTGAGACATAAACAATACTAAATGAATGAATGCCTTGAACTGATCTTAAATCTTCAATGATTTTTTCTTCATCTGCTTCTTGATAATCAATAAAAATGCGATCATGTCGAAACTCACATTGTACGTCATATGGATTCAGTTTTAATCTTACATGCGCATGCAACCGCTTAATAAAATAGCCGATATTTTTTCCCTTCAGCATTAAATCACCAAAGCGGACTAAAATTTTCTTCTTCATGAAATCACCATTCTTTATTTTACCATATATGCTATAATAATTCCTGGTGGTGATGATATGAAATATGAATTATTATGTGAATCTTTAGATGCCTTATTACAAACTCAACCAACTGAGATATCCGTTTTATCAAATGCCTCAGCATTTATATTTGAAAACATTGAAAATCTTAATTGGGCTGGATTCTATCTCTTTAATGGTAAAAAACTAATTTTAGGACCTTTTCAAGGAAAAGTTGCGTGTTCAACAATTGAACTTGGAAAAGGGGTCTGTGGTGAAGCCGCTATTAAACGAAAAACACTTGTTATCGATGATGTTTTAGCCCATGAAAATCATATCGTTTGTGATAGTCATAGCCGTTCGGAAGTTGTCGTTCCAATCATTATTCATGATCAATTATACGGTGTTTTAGACATTGATAGCCCAGTTTTTAGTCGTTTTGATTCAAATTTAGTCAAGTTCTTTGAATCGTTTGTTGATATCTTGATAAAATCAATTGACAAATAAACCCCTATAGGGTAAAATAAATCAGTCGGTAAAAAGCAGGCGAATGCTTCATGAACCAGCGATCCCTACCTAATGGCGCCCTTAGTAACCTTTCTGCTTTAAGGTGAACAGAACATCGGGATACAGTTTATGAAAATACTTTTGCAGTTTTTACCACCAAAAATAAAAAGGAGGTAAAAATTATGTCACGTTATACAGGACCATCTTGGAAAATATCACGTCGTTTAGGTTATTCAATTTCAGAAACTGGAAAAGAATTAAAGAAACGTCCTTATGCTCCAGGTCAACACGGTCAACGTCGTTCTAAACTTAGTGATTATGGTACTCAGTTACAAGAAAAACAAAAAGTGCGTTT
>DITP01000014.1:0-4736 GCA_002422135.1 Acholeplasmataceae bacterium UBA6181 | reverse complement strand
GCTCAATATGCATCCGTTGAATATGTATCTTTAGACAAAGAGACAATGACTGGTACATTCGTTCGTTATCCAGAACGTAATGAGTTCTTAACAGAAGTTAATGAACAATTAATTGTTGAATTCTACAACAGATAATTAAAATCGATGATTTCAATTCGAAATCATCTTTTTTTATACTTTTTTATAAAAAAAATAGGGTTTCCCCTATTTCTTAAGTGCAGCTCTAACTAGCGTCAAGTAAGAAGTTGGATCAAGTGATGCTCCTCCAACAAGTGCACCATCAATTTCCGGCATCGCAATTAAGCTTTCCACATTTTTTGGATTGACTGATCCACCGTATAGAATACGAAGTTGTTCGCTAATCTTTTCACCGTATAGTGATTTCATCACTTCACGGATGGCTTGAATGGTTTCATTCGCTTGTTCCGGTGTTGCTGTACGTCCTGTTCCAATTGCCCAGATAGGTTCATAAGCAATAATGGTCTTTAGTACATCTTCTGCTGGTATATTTTGATATGCTTTCATCACTTGTTGTTTGACAAAGTCATTGGTAGTACCTGCTTCACGAATTTCTAAAGATTCACCACAACAAATAATCGGAGTTAAATCATATTTGATCGCTTGAATCGCTTTTAAATTGACTGATTCATCACTTTCATTATAATAGGCGCGTCTTTCACTGTGACCAATGACCACATAGTCAACGCCATAAGAACGTAGCATCGGTGCAGATACTTCACCTGTGTATGCACCTTCATCAAGATAATGCATATTTTGAGCACCAATTTTTAAATTTTCGCCTTCTCTTTTTACCAAATCACGTAAGAAGATGGATGGTGCACAAATCACTGTTTCGACTTTTTCAAATTCTGGAACTTCAAGATTAACTGCATAGATGAAAGCTAGAGCATCATCTTTAGTTTTATACATCTTCCAGTTTCCAGCAATAACAGGAGTTCTTTTCATAGTTTTAGCCTAAAATGCTTGATACGTCTTTAATTGCTTCTGCTGCACGTGTTCCTCTAGCCACGATACGAACATTTTCCCCATGAGGGATTGCTAAAGACATTAACGCTAAAATTGACTTAAGGTCAACCACTTTATCTTTATAAACTAACTCAATTTCAACAGTATATTTTGAAGCTGTTTGAACAACTTTAGCAGCGAGTGCTGCATGTAAACCCGTTGTACTTTTAATCATAATTTCTTTTTCCATAATCATCTTCCTTTCATTAAAACATTGGCGGTGTGCTAATCCATAATACTTTCGCACTTTCAAAACTTTGATTCATTAAATAATGCTCTTGATTTGCATAATAATAGAATGACTCGCCTTTTTTGATGACATAACGTTTTTGGTTAAGTACCAGAAGTATTTGTCCTTCTAAAACCAAACCAAATTCTTCACCTGAATGCGCACCATGAATGTGCGATTGTCCACCTGGATTAAGTTCCAGAATCACAGGATCCATTTCATATTTTAAATCATGTGCTATCATTTTTGTTAGAATATGCTTTAAATTTGGATCTTCAATCACTTCATAACTATCTTTTTTAAAAGTAGCTTTTTGGTTTTCTTGCGGACTAAAGAACTCTTGAACATTCGTTCCAAGTGCTTCTAAAATCGCAAATAAAGATTGCATCGAAGGTGAAGTCAAGTCATTTTCGATTTGTGAGATATACCCTTTTGTTAAACCCAGTTTATTGGCGAGTTCAGCTTGTGTCATTTTTTGACCCAAACGTAGATTTCTTAACTTCTCACCGATATTCATTATTTATCATCCACGCATGCGATACCTGGTAATATTTTACCTTCTAAATATTCTAAAGATGCCCCGCCACCAGTTGAAATATGTGAGAATCCATCTTTTAGTCCAAATTGAATCACTGCGGCTGCTGAATCACCACCACCAATAATGGTTGTTGCTTGTTCTTTAATTTCAGCAATCGCTTGGGCAATACTGCGTGTGCCTTCAGCGAATCGTGGGAACTCAAAAACACCGAGTGGTCCGTTCCAAACTACAGTGTGTGCACTTTGAATATACGATTCAAAAAGTTGAATCGATCTTGGTCCAATATCCATACCAAGTTCATCAGTTGGAATTTCATAAATGCTTCTCACATTCTTTTCAGTGTCAGCATCAAATGCTTTACCTGTGATGACGTCATCGCCAAGAATAATTTTACCTTGGCTGAGTTCTAAAAGTTCTTTCGCAAGTTCTACTTTATCAGCTTCGAGTAAACTCTTACCAATTTCTAAACCCATTGCTTTATAAAAAGTAAAGATCATGCCACCACCAATTAAAACATAGTCAGCGACATTTAATAAATTTTTTATCACTTCAATTTTATCTGAAACTTTAGCACCACCAAGAATAGCCACAAATGGACGTTCTGGAGATTCTAATGTTCCACCGATAAATTTAATTTCTTTTTCTAATAAGAAACCAGCTACTGTATGTTTAATATTTGCCGCAATACCAACATTTGATGCTGCATCACGATGGGCTGTACCAAATGCATCATTGACGAATACATCACCTAAAGAAGCCCAATATCGTCCTAGTTCTGGATCATTTTTACTTTCTTTTTTACCATCTAAATCTTCAAAACGTGTATTTTCAAACATGAGAACTTCGCCATCTTTTAGATGGTTAATGGCATTTTCTAGTGTTTTACCACGTGTCTCAGGAATAAATACAACCGGCTGATTCAAGTGTTCTTCAAGTCTTTTTGCAACAACAGAAAGGCTGTTTTTTGCTTTATCACTTTCATCTTTTACTCTTCCTAGGTGCGAAAATATAATTGCTCTACCACCTTTTTCTAAAACATAATTAATGGTGGGTAATGCTTCGACAATTCGATTTTCATCAGTGATGATACCTTCTTTTAAAGGGACATTAAAATCGACTCGAATTAAAACTTTTTTGCCTTTTAATTCAATATCACGAATCGTTTGTTTTGGCATGATTAAATCCTCCTTTAAGATGGAATTTTAATATTGCTTAAAGCCGTTATCATTATATCATCAATAGAACTCATTTTCTATAAAATTAGGAATGAAAGTGTTTTACTTTTTCATTTTTTATGATATTCACAAAATTTATAGATTTTTCAAGAAACGCCTGATTTTTATTGACTTCAAGTGTTCTATTACTGAAAAATGTGATGATGATTCCGCCTGATGTCGCATTTATTGCTTTAATTGCACATTGATTAATCCAAATATTTTCATAATCTCTAATTCGCATGATTGGGATTAGCATCAGATCATTTGATAATACAAGTGGTATTCGTTGAAACTTATGGTATTTTTTTTGAATCGCTTTGATGTACCCATCATAAGTGATTAAATGATCGATACATAGATTTTGAATGATGACATTCACGGAATGTTTATGCTTACTAATACGGCTATCTTGATAAATATAGGTCATTTGATGCTCATGTTTAATATATTCAATCATCATTTTCTCCAAAAAAAAAGCCCGAAGGCTTTTAGTCTTTAAGTTTTAAAACAAGTTCAGTTTCTGGATTAAAGAAATGTGACTTATGCATATCGAATGCTAATCTCATCTTATCTCCAATATGAATACCAGCACGTGCATCGATTGATGCGCAGCAATGTGAACCATTTATATCCATGTAGCAGTTTGTTACAGAACCTAAAAGTTCAGCAACATCAACGGTAATATCTAATACAGCATCAGGATAAGTTTCTTTAACAACTTGATCATCATGAATATCTTCTGGTCGAATACCTAAAACGATATCTTTATCAACAAATCCATTTTGCTTCACAATTTCAAATTTATCATCTGGTAATAAAATTTGATAGTCTCCTGTAACAAACGTCTTATTTTTGTTGACTTTCCCATGGATAAAATTCATCGGAGGAGTTCCAATAAAACCAGCAACGAACATATTTTCAGGATGATCATAAATTTCTTTTGGAGCACCAACTTGCATGATATAACCATCTTTCATGACAACAATTCTTGAAGCCATCGTCATCGCTTCAATTTGGTCATGGGTTACATAAATCGTAGTTGTTTCAATTTTATTATGAAGTTTAATGAGTTCGCCTCTCATTTGAACACGTAATTTCGCATCAAGGTTTGATAATGGTTCATCCATTAAGAATACTTTAGCATTACGTACAATTGCGCGTCCTAAAGCAACTCTTTGACGTTGTCCGCCTGATAAAGCTTTTGGTTTACGTTTTAAATAAGGAACTAATCCTAAAATTTCTGCAGCAGCATTAACCTTTTCTTCGATAATATCTTTTGGCATTTTTCTTAACTTTAATCCAAAAGCCATATTATCATAAACCGTCATATGAGGATAAAGTGCATAAGATTGGAATACCATCGCGATATTACGATCTTTAGGTGCTTTATCATTGACCATTTCTTCGTCGATATAAAGTTCCCCAGATGAAATTTCTTCAAGTCCAGCAATCATTCTTAAGGTTGTTGATTTCCCACATCCTGATGGACCTACAAAAACAATAAATTCTTTGTCTCTAATTTCCAAATTGAAGTCAAAAACAGCTTGAACACCATTTGGATAAATCTTATTAATATTGCTAAGTTTTAAAGTAGCCATTAATGTATTCTCCTTTTACTTGATATGTCTATTATAGCAAGCGTTTTCGCATAAAAAAATGTGCATTTTGCACATATTTTATGAAATCAGTTGATAGATAATGACCCGGGTCTTTGACACTTAATCAA
>DITP01000013.1 GCA_002422135.1 Acholeplasmataceae bacterium UBA6181 | reverse complement strand
CTGTAAAATCTTCTGGTTGATGAACAGCGATATCAGCAAGCATCTTACGGTTCACTTGAACGTTTGCTAAAGCTAAACCATGGATTAATAATGAATATTTGGTCCCATTAAGTTTTGCTGCTGCATTGATTCTTGAGATCCAAAGCTTTCTAAATTCACTCTTTCTCTTCTTACGATCACGATAAGCATATTTTAGTGAACGCATCACTTGTTCATGAGCTGTGCGATATAACGCATGCTTAGAACCAAAATATCCTTTAGCTAATTTTAAAATCTTTTTACGGCGACGTCTAGCGACGGAGCCACCCTTAACTCTTGGCATGTTTTTTTCCTCCTGCTTACATTAAGTTCGAAATGAGTGGTTTAATACGTTTTTTATCAGATGCACTGACACTCGTTTCGCCTCTTAATTGTCTATTTTGTTTGGTTGTTTTTGATGCCGCTAAGTGTCCAGTATAAGCGTGGCCACGCATCAATTTACCTGTTCCAGTTACTTTAATTCTTTTCTTTAAACCACTATGAGTCTTTTGTTTTGGCATTTTCAAGTTCCTTCTTTCTTATTCTTTATTCGTAGGTGCAACAATTGCGATCATGCTACGACCATCCATTTTAGGTTTGGATTCAACTGTTCCTTTGTCTCCGATTGCTTCAATAAAGCGAACGATAACTTCTCGTCCAACATCACTATGTGTAATCATCCGACCAAAAAATCGAATTGAAATCTTAACCTTATCGCCTTTTTCTAAAAA
This sequence comes from Acholeplasmataceae bacterium UBA6181, assembly GCA_002422135.1. GTDB lineage: Bacteria > Bacillota_I > Bacilli_A > Acholeplasmatales > Acholeplasmataceae > UBA6181. Next base: position 25,914 of record DITP01000013.1, on the reverse strand, counting down.
TTTTACGGCGTGTTTAAGTTTCGTGTCAAAATCATGAGTGTCAATCGTTGGGCTTAGTCTAATTTCTTTAATTTCAACGATTTTTTGTTTTTTCTTAATCTCGCGAAGTTTTCGTTGTTGTTCATAACGATATTTTGAATAATCCATAAGCTTAGCGACCATCGGTTTAGAATCTGGAGATACAACGACTAAATCTAGTTCTTTTTCAGTCGCAATCTTTAAGGCTTCTTTTTTAGAAATAATCCCTAATTTATTACCAGTATCGTCAATCACTAATAAATCTGTGTTTGGAATGTATTCATTCACAAGATCAGTATTTTGTTTTTTATTTGGTTGTCTAATGCAGTCCACCTCCATTCTATGTGGATTTAAAAAGAAAAAGTGGTTACCCAAAGGTCCCACTATCATCATCATGTCGTTAAACGTGACTGTTTGCCCATAGATTCATCCATCAGGCGAGAGGGTACCTCTTCTTTTCACAAATATTTATTACCGTATGAATTATACCATGAATCGATATAATGTCAAGGATTTAAAACTAATAAATCTGCATTTTTTCATGAAATGCGCTACCTAAAAGAATGCCAATACAACTATAACATATTTTATAAGCATATACAAGGAAATGATACCCCATATCGATTGTGAAAATTGGAAAAAGATAAAAATCAAATGGATGATGAATGGATTCAATCAACATTGGATAGATCAGATATATGAAAATGATGATAAGTCCACGATTGATGTGAGAATTCTTAATAAAAATTAAGAAGAGAATCATGAGAATGATGTTGTCACACCAAAGATGAAAGAAAAGCCCTATAATCTCGAAATTTAAAATGTAATATTGTGTAAATATCGACATAAAAATATGAAGAAAACCCCAAGTGATGATCATCCATAGTGTCATGATGAATGCATAGGTAATGAACTTATGTAGATATACATATAATCTTGATTGATAAGCAATGATGATTTGATTCACTTTTTCATCATGATCAATCAGTAGCATTAAGGTGCCAATTGAAAAAATCATGGGAAGAAATGTTTTAATTGACGTATTAAAATAGTTTTGATAATATGCTTTATCAAGTATTTGAATATATGTTGGTTCATCAACATAACCAATAAAGATGATTACAAGAAAGACTAAGCCTAAAAATCCTTGATAAATCTTTCGTTTTTTACCATAAAATACCTGCATCCATATGAGTTTATTCATAGCGCGATATGCGTATCAATGATGGGTAAAAACCGCTGTGGTTCATGACTTGAAATGATGATGCCTATTCCCAAACTTTTGACATAGTTTAATTGATCAATAAACATTGTTTTCATCGTTTCATCTAAACCAGTTAAAGGTTCATCAAAAATGATTAAATCAGATTTCCCAAGCAATGTTAAAATAATGCCTAATTTTTGACGATTACCTTTCGATAATTCATGGATACTTTTTTGAATGGGTAATCCAAATAAATCGACTAAATCCCAATCCACTTGGGCTTTTTTCATTCTTGCAAAACCTTCTAGATATGCTTTGACTTTAATAAATGGAGGAAGATTTACCTGTTCTGGTAAATAACTAATTTTCGCCTTATTTCTCACTACTTTCCCTTGATCAGGCAAGATAAAACCTAAAATCAATCGAATTAATGTGCTTTTCCCAGTTCCGTTTTCACCACTGATTAAAATACATTGACCCATTTCAATTTTTAAGTCATAAGTTTTATCAAGATATTTCATCTTCGCTTCAGATAGATGGATTAAGGTCATAGACATGAATGAGTGGTCCACTCATTTTAAGTAAATCGTAAGAATTCATGTAATTAAAATATGGAATTAGTTGAGAACTTCCATCACTAAAAATAATTTCGATTGGAAATGATTGATAGATAAAGGGCTCATCATTGAGATATAAATATAACATATCATCTTTAATTTGAAAGACTTCAGAATATGTGAACCCATCAAAAAAACTTACGATATCTTTATTTAGTTCAAAAATACCAATCTCAACACATCCAATGCGTTCATAGATTGATTGATCCACTTTAGTCCCAGATAATTTTGACCAATTTAAATAATGATCGATTGGTTTACTTGGAGAAATAGAGACTTTTCCAATGGTAAAAGTATAGGATGAGCCGTTGATAAGGTCGATTTCCATCAAGGCATCTTTTAAAATAACGGTCTGATCAAAGGATGGCAAATTGAGTTCATAAACATATCTGTGAAATGTTTGATTTAAGTAAACTTCGCTACCTTGATATGTAATGTCAACAAGTTCAACTTGGATTTGAGAATCATTTTCTAAAGAGACTAAAGATACATGGATGACAGCGTCTCGTATCATCAGTGGATGTTCATTATCATCCATGTATAGTGGTATTTCTAAAGTTGGTTCATCATCCATGATGACATAAGCTGTTTCAATCGTTAAAACCTTAGGTGATACCTCTTTTTGATCTAAATAAATCAAATATCCAATAACGCTAAAAAAAATGACAATTAAGCCATAAAACAACGCTTTTTTCATATTTTAACCTTCTCTAAGCGTTGATATTGTGTCGTTACCAAAAAGATTTCATAACCACCACGCATGGTGCGAAAAAATCCCCAATAAAAAGCAGCAACCCCATTCGTAATTTTTCCTTCGCCATAGATATATAAATCAACACGAGTTCCAGGATCCACTTTTAATTTGATTTCATAAGTTTCACTTTCTTCTTTTGTATTCGTATAATCTGATGAGAGCTTCAGTGAACCATCTAAATTATTTTTAAATCCTTGTTTATCACCTGTTGTTTTATATCCAATGCTTCCTGTCGCAGACAAAGCAATCTTTTTCGTTTCTTTCTTTGTGTATTTATACGTGTAATCAATCGCTGTATAACCATCATTATGATAAGAAAACAATGTTTCGGTTATATAATAAACTTTTGTATCACGATTCACTTCATGAATTTGCCACCCAATGAACTTTCTTTTATTTACTTTTTCATAATACACCTTATAATCTTCACTGGAAAAATCTGATAAAAGTTTCCCATCTTCAATCGTCAAACTTTCATAACTTTTATAGGCTGATGACGCTTCTGTTAAAAATGGGATGATCAAACTCAATCCTAAGGCTAATAAACAAAAACTGAATATTTTCATGATTTTTACCTCCTAACCTATACTAGATTGAGAAAGTGAAAATTACTTCAAAAAAAAGACTCGAAAATTCGAGTCATTTCTTCATTTGTTCTTCTATGTCAGATACTGATTTTAAAATATCTTTGGTGAGATTCACAGCACCATCTTTCATCACTAATATGTCATCTTCAATTCGAATACCGATACCTTCTTCAGCAATATATAAACCAGGTTCAACCGTGATAATCGCACCTTCTGGAATTGGTTTCGCATAGTTTCCAACATCATGAACATCAAGTCCAAGATAATGACCTAAACTATGATAATAATATTTTTGAATGTCTTCATCATTTTCAATGAGTCCTAAACGCTTCGCACCTGCAATCAAGATTTGTTTGCCATAATCATTAAATTCTTTAAGTGAAATCCCAGGTTTAAGCCATTCAATCGTTTTTTCATTCGCTTCTAAAACGACTTCATAGATTTCTTTTTGACGTTTTGTGAACTTACCATTAACTGGATATGTTCTTGACACATCGGATGCATATTGGTCGTATTTAACCCCTAGGTCAAATAAAATCAGCTCACCATCCTTCATTTCATCTTTGTTCTCAACATAATGTAAGACAGTAGCATTTTTACCGCTTGCAGCAATTGTATCAAAGGAAGGAGTGGTTCTGTGCATGTTCAAAACATAATGATATGCCGCTTCAGCTTCATACTCTTTGCTTCCTGGTTTTAAGTGCTTTTGAACAAATTCTAAAGCTTTCTTTGTAATATCAGCAGCCTTGATGATCATGTCAACTTCATCTTTATCCTTCACGGTTCTGAGTTCTGCTAAAATCATTTGATTGGTCTTAATCGTTAATGCAGGATATAAAAGTGATAATTTCTTTTGGAAACTCATCGCATCCGTATCCGTTTGTATCATGCTTTGACGTTCTAAATCAAAATAAGCAATATCGATCAACCCAAAAATTGCCCGGCGAGAGACTTGGAGTAATTGACTAACAAAAGTATCAAGCGTCTTAATATCTTTCACATTTTCAAGTTTAATTTGGCTAATCTTAGATGCTTCTTCAAAGGATAAACCTGCACCATCCCATAAAGCTTTAATGGGATCATATCCTTCAATGAATAAATAACTTTCAACTTGTTTTTCACCCTTAGCAATCAATAACACAGCTTGTTGTTGATTGATCCCTGAAAGGTAATAAAAATTACGGTTGACTTCAAATGCATAATGTTGATCCGCTGATTTTTGTGGTGCATGTCCCGCAAAAAAGAAACTTAATGATTGGTCACATACTTTTTCACTATACGTATTTCTTCTGATTTCATAATTCATTGATTTTCTCCTTATTCGATACGTTCAATATCTTGTTTTATTTTTTGGTTAATACCATCAATAAATGCTTTGGCTTCTTGGGTTGATTTTCCTTTTGTTCCATAGTATATCTTTATTTTTGGTTCAGTGCCCGAAGGTCTAAAAACAATCCAAGTATCATTTTCATACACATATTTTAAAACATTGGATGTCGGATAATCAAGCTTTGTTTGAATGCCATCTTGAGTGCTTACTCCTTTTAAAATATCATCAAAGTATAAAAGTTTTTTCTGATGTAACACCGGTGGATTTAGACGATAATAATCCATAATCTTTGTAATCTTTTCAACACCAGATATCCCTTTAAGTGTAATACTTTGTGTGTATTCGACATAATAGCCATATTTTTGATAAATACGATCTAAATAATCAATAAGAGTCAATCCACGATTTTTCATGACATTACTGATTTCTGCCAGTAAATAAACAGCTTGGACAGCATCTTTATCTCGCACAAAATCGAGAATTAAACTCCCATAAGACTCTTCACACCCAAACATATATTGACCTAAAGATTTATTTTTTTCTGCTTGTTCACCAATAAATTTAAATCCGGTGAGCGTCGTTACAACGTCCATATGAAAGGAAGTTGCAATTCTTGGAATTAAATCTGTGGTGACATTAGTTGTATATACAAATCCTTTATTAGGGAGTAAGTCACGTTTTTTCTTTTCATCGAGTAAATAGAAAAGTTCAATGACAGCTGTTTGATTTCCAGTGAGTAACTTAAATTCACCCTCATGTTTCACAGCAATCCCTAAGCGGTCAGCATCAGGATCTGTCACCGTAACAATGTCAGCATTAATTTCTTTTGCATATTCAATCGAATTTTCGAAAGCTAACGCTTCTTCTGGATTTGATGATTTCGTTTTTGAAAATGTGGGATCAACGATGAGTTGTGGCGAGTAGACGTTTAAATCATATCCCATCTTTGCCAAAAATTTAGGAATGATGGGTCCACCTGTCCCGTGGAGTGGTGAATAAGCAATCTTCACATTTCTCAGTTCTTCTGGGTTGACTGCAATTTTTTTAACATCTTCTAAATAAATCCAGTCAAAATCATCTTCAATATAGTGAATTAAATCATTTTCAATTGTTTTAACATCAAAAATATTGTCAATTTTTAAAATTTCTTCAATCACACGATTGGCATCATGTGGATTAAGCTGTGCACCTGTTTTATCATAGGCTTTATAGCCATTATATTCTTTTGGATTGTGCGATGCAGTAATCATAATTCCACCAGCACAATCAAAATAACGAACAGCATAAGATAACATCGGTGTTGGTCTTAAATTTCGGTAGACATAAGATTTAATACCACAAGCTGCAAGTACTTTCGCACTTTCAATCGCAAATAGTCGTGAGTCTTTACGATTATCATAGCTAATCGCAACTCCACCTTGAATTTTTTCATCTAAAATAAAATGCGCAAAACCAAGGGTTGCTCTTCGGATGGTATAAAGGTTAATTCGGTTCGTACCGACACCCATAATCCCACGGAGACCCCCAGTTCCAAATTCTAAATCACGATAAAAAGCTTCTTTAATGCCATCATCAGAAAGCTCATTGAGTTCTTTTTTTAATCCTTCATCAAGGCCTTCATAGGCCTTCCATTCGTTGTAACGTTTTAAATGTTCCATATTATCACCTATTTTCATTATACCTTATCTTATAAAAAAATAACCAGAAGCCTGGTTATTTTAAGATTGGTTCATTTCTTAAATATATTTTAAGTAGCCCTTTTAAAACTAAATCAGGATCTCTTTCTAATGGCGCATAGACTAAGGGCGCTATCGTTTCCGATAGACCACCGGTGAACATGACTTTAAACTCCTCTTTTACTTCTTTTTGAATCCTTTCAATAAGTCCATCGACTTGAGCAGCAACACCATAGGTCACACCGGATTGCATACACGCGATTGTATTCGTTCCAAGTACTTTTTTAGGTACTTCAATATCGATATCTGGAAGTAATGCAGTTTGTCCGACGAGCGCTTTAATGGAAATATTCACTCCTGGAGTAATTACAACACCACGAATGGTTTTATTTTTAACATAGATATATTTGATGGCCGTTCCTAAATCAATGACTAAAGAAGGCATTTCGATGTCTTCGACAGCAACCGCATCACAAATCAAATCCGCGCCAACTTCTCTTGGGTTATCGGTTTTAATATTTAAACCCGTTTTAACACCAGGTCCAACAATTAAAGGCTCAATATTGAGTCTTTTTAATGAAATTTCTTTCAATTTTTCAGTGATTCTTGGAACAACTGATGAAATCGCAACCGCATCAATGTCTTCCACTTGAAAAAAGTTTTTCATTTGAAGCCAATACTCATCAGCGGTTTTAGAGACTTCAGTATTCAATCGGATGGTATGGAGAATTGAAACTTTGTCCGAAAGACCAATTGAAATATTTGTGTTGCCAACATCAAATAATAAGATCATCGTAACACCTCATTTATTCTCTTTCTTGAATTTGTTTTAAAGCAATGATAATGGGGGTACCAATGACTGCAGCTAAGAGTGCCTCAACTAATCCATTTGTCACAGCTATCGTGACTAAGATACCAATGATATCTTCGGTTTGAAAAAGCGCATAAAGTAAATCTTGTGAGAAAAGCAAAATTGAAAATAAAACTAAGAGTGTATGAACAACCGTTGAGATAAGCATGACCGATGGATAAAGCACACGATCTTTATTTTCTCCTTTGATGTAAGAAAAATAAAACGTCATTAATAGCGCTGCAATCACTAAAGCTATGAGGTTCAACCAAGCTGCATTCCAACCTGTGAATGTCGCAATCGCATTCGATGCATAAAATACACTCACAATGGAGATAAGTGAAACAAATCCAAAGATATATACATCGCCTTGTTTTGTTTTATCAAAAATGAGTTTTAAACCTTTGAAAATTAAAATCGCTAAGATTACAAAGAGCAGTCTTGGTAATATTGAGACGAGTGGATTAATAAATGCAATCGCTAATCCTGTATTGATTTGAATGGCTTTTAACATTGATCCTAATCCAAAAATTAAGCCTAATGTCATGGCATAACGTTTAGGCAATAAGAAAACACCGATCAGCACGGGTATATGAATCAGGGTTAGTTCCGTAATCCCAATCAAGATATAGCCAAGGGATGGTACAAACGTCATGACCAAGATAATAGCCGCAAATACTGAAGTCAGCGTTAAATCACGCACTTGATTTCTTTTCATTTTTTTCTCCTTTTTAGGCCTCTAGGGGTCCCATAAGTACTTATATTATATGCTTATTTATCATTTTTATCAAGAAAAAAAGCCCAAAATATGGGCTTATTCGCGGTAAGAACCCCATGGCGTGTTATCAGGATCTGCATAAACACGATTTCCACGGTTCAAATGATTAATCGCTTCCATCTCTTCATTGGATAATTTAATGAATTGCGATTGAAAGTTTTCTAAAATTCTGGATGGAGTTACTGACTTTGGAATCATGAAGATGCCACGTTGAAGACCCCATGCGATCACGATATTCGCGATTGACACATTATGACGATGTGCAATGACATCTAATGTATCAAAGAATGGTGGTTTGAAGATGTTACCTTTCATGAGTGGGCCATAGGATGTCATCATAATGTTTTTAGAATCAAGATACGCTTTTAATGGAACTTGTGAGAGTCCTGGATGACATTCCACTTGGTTCATCATTGGGACAATCTTCGCGGTTTTTAAAAGTGACTCCATATGATGTTTTTGAAAGTTTGAAACACCAATCGCACGGACTCGTTTTTGTTCATAAAGCTTTTCTAAAAATGCCCATGTTCTCGCAGTAATTGCTTCATCATGGTTTGGCCAGTGAATCAAATAGAGATCCACATAATCGGTTTGAAGCTTTTTTAAAGACTCATTAAATGCTTTTTCCATGTTGGCTTCGTTTGAAAATCCCCAATATTTTGTTGTGATAAAAATTTCTTCACGCGGGATTTTCGAGTCTTTAATCGCTTGTCCCACCATTTCTTCGTTGTTATAAATTTGAGCGGTATCGATGTGTCGATACCCCACTTCTAGCGCATACTTCACCGTTTCATACGCCTCAGATGATTCAGAAATCTTAAATGTTCCAATCCCAAGTTGTGGCATTTTTACGCCGTTTGGTAATGTTTTAATCATCGATTTTCCTCCTTCAGTGTTTGAATGATTTTTGGGTTGAGTGTCTTTAGAACACGAAATAACATTTTTTTAGCTGCATCTAAATCAGATAAATCAAGCATTGCAGCAGTTGAATGAATATATCTTGCTGGTAAACCAATGGTCGTTGCTAAAACGCCATCATTAGCATCATAAGCCTTCGCAGCATCGGTTCCGCCAAGACTCATAAAATATTGATAAGGAATCTTATTTTGAGTTGCAAGTTTTACAAAGAAATCTAACAAACTTTTTTGCATCACATTTCTTGGATCATACATCCGAATTAAAAAGCCTTTACCGAGTCCACCCATCGCATTTTTATCGAGTGCATCATTAACAGGCGATGCATCTAAGGCAATAAAAACATCGGGTTTAAAAAGATTCGTTGCAGTTTCTGCACCACGTAATCCAATTTCTTCTTGAACGGTTGCTCCGATAACTAATGTATAAGGTAAATCCATGTGATCAAAAGCTTTGATCGCCTCTAAAGCAAGTCCACAACCATAACGGTTGTCAATGGATTTTGATATGACACGTTTTTTATCATAGGTATAGCTAAATGGATTATCAAATAATACCATATTGCCGAGTTCGACACCAAAAGCCTTTGCTTCTTCTTTAGATCTAGCCCCTATATCTAAAATCAAATCCTCGATTTTAGTATTTTGTTCTGTCTTTAAATGAGGAGGAATCGCTCCAACAATACCTTTGATGACACCATTTTTGGTATAAACATTTAACACTTGAGAAATGAAGACTTCACCATTAAGACCACCGGTATTTAAAACTTTTAGCATCCCTAAATCAGTAATCCCAACGACCATGAGTCCAACTTCATCCATATGACCTGCAACCATGACGATAGGTGCATGTTCATCTTTTGCTTTTTTAACTGCAAAAATAGAACCTAATCGATCTTCAATAAGCGTGTAAGATGGATATTCTTGCATAAAAGATTTCATGTAATGTCTGACTCTAAATTCGTAGCCTGATGTTCCAGCTAAATCAAATAAATCTTTATATACCTTATTCAACATGTTGCTTCACCTTTCCAATCCATTGATAAATTGGCCCATAAGGACGCTTTTTTTCTTCGTATTCGGTCATATGCTCTGAAACTTCTAGATTTCGATTGATTTCAATCGTTTCAAAATACTTTTCGAGGTCAAATAAACTCTCTTCAAACAAATCTTGATGATCCGTTCTAAATTGGAGAAATCCATCTTTCTTTAAAATCGTTTGATACATTCTTAAAAATTTCGGTGCAGTTAATCTTCTTTTATGATGCTTCGCCTTTAGCCAAGGGTCACTAAAATTTAAATAAATGCCTTCGATTGAATGTTCGAAAAAATAGTCGAGTAAATGATTGGCATCACCCAAAATAATTGATAAATCATCTAATTTTTGTTCCATTTTCTTTTCAAGAATGCGATAACAAACATTCATATTGACTTCAAGGGCAAGATAGTGATGTGATGGATATGCTTTTTGAAGAGATGTGATGAATTGACCTTTTCCACTCCCAATTTCTAAATAACTCGGTGTGTCTTTCGTCTCAATCTTTTTAATGTCAGTGATGACACCTAGTGATTTTAACATCTCTAAATTCACATATTTTAACTTTTTTTGACGCATCGTTTTAAATGAAAGAAAGCAGTGAAATCCACCACTTCTTGATCATTAAATGATTTGACCTAGATTTTCACTGACAATAAATTCAGTGAGTTGAGATAATGCTTTTTCTGCATCGCTACCCATCACGGTTAAGACAACTTCTTCACCTTTGTAAATGCCTAATGACATTAATCCCATAATAGATTTTAAATTTACTGTTTTTCCGAGAGCAGTTAAATCAATATCTGAATGAAATGTCATCGCTAAATTCACGAGTCTTGTCGCTGGTCTTGCGTGAATACCGTATTCTGAAGTAATTAAAAACTTTTGTTCCATGTTAAATCTCCTTTGTCTTTTCTTCGAGATATCGAACCATTTCTTCTGGATAATATCTGACGAAGAGTGTTATTTCTTTTCCCTTCACTGCTGCAGGGAACTGAGTTTCTTTAAGTATTTCACGATGAATTTGTTTGAGTGAACCGACGGTTACCTTTAAACGTTGATGTTCTAAACTCACACTCTTAATATTTGATCCACCAAGTGCTTGATAGAGCTTAAGCGCAACTTCAGGATTAAATGGTTTTTTCGGTTCAGTAAATCGTTTTTTTCGAACAAAAATCATCATAAACATGAGGAAAATAAAGATTAAGAATGCGAATAATATTATTGAGTACACATAGCTTGGTAAGTTCATGTTCATTCCTCCATACATAACGATTATAACAGTTTTTTAAAAATGATTTCAATCATTTAATAAACATCGCATCGCCAAAGGAGAAAAACCGATAATCTTGTTGAACTGCTTCTTGGTATGCCTTTAAAATAAAATCACGATTTGCTAATGCTGAGACAAGCATTAATAAAGTGGATTTTGGTAAATGAAAATTCGTAATTAAAGCATCGATTGCTTTAAATTGGTATCCTGGGTAAATAAAGATTTTCGTATCGAAGATGCCAGGATGAAATCCATCTTGATAATTGCTTTCTAAAGCTCTTAGTGATGTAGTTCCTACCGATACGATTCTTTTATGTTTTTGTTTCGCTAAATTTAATCGATTGGCAGATTCTTCAGTCATTAGATATGTTTCTTCATGCATATGATGGTCTTCAATGATATTTGCAGAAACTGGTTTAAATGTGCCAAGACCCACGTGAAGGGTAATCGGAATAATTTCAGTTCCTTGACTTTTAATTTCATCTAATAATTCTTTTGTAAAATGTAGGCCAGCAGTTGGAGCTGCTGCACTTTTAGGGTCTTTAGCATAAACCGTTTGATAACGATCATTTTCTTTGATTTTCTCAGTGATATAAGGCGGTAATGGCATTTCGCCTAAAGCTTCAAGTTGTTCAATGAGTAAACCTTCATAAACAAGTTTAAAGTCCCTTAATCCTTCTTCTTTAATCCCAACACATTCTAATGTGATTCTTCCACCCACATGGATAATTGTGCCTATTTTTACGCGACGTGCAGGCTTTGTCATCGCTTCCCAAATATCTTTGGAAAGTTCTTTTAGTAATAACACTTCAATGACTGCATTCGTGTCTTCTTTCACCCCTAAAATCCTTGCAGGAATGACTTTTGTGTCATTGATGACTAAGACATCGTTTGGTCCTAATTCATGCTTAATCTCGTGAAATATATGATGAGAAATCGTTTCATTGGAACGATTAAGAATCATAAGTCTTGAGTGATCTCTTTTTTCCGAGGGATGCTGAGCAATCGATTGTTTTGGTAAATCGTAATTGAAATCACTTACTTTCATCTTGAAATAACCCCTTGTAGTATTTAATACCTAAAGATTGATAGGCTTTTTCAGTTGCCATTCTTCCACGCGCTGTTCTTTTGATATATCCTTCTTGTAGTAAGTAAGGTTCATAGACATCTTCAACGGTTGTGATTTCTTCAGAGATGGTAGCTGCAATCGATTCAAGTCCAACTGGTCCACCTGAAAAACGTTCAATGATGGCTTTTAAATAACGGTAATCGGTATGGTCTAAACCGTTATGATCAATGCCTAATTTTGATAAAGCATGGTCTGTGATGTTTTTCGTGATGATGCCATCACCGATAATTTCAGCGAAATCTCTGACACGTCGAAATAACCGATTGGCAATTCTTGGTGTTCCCCGACTTCTTTTTGCTAAGGATAACACTGCATCTTCAGCAATCTCATGTTGATAAACTTTTGATGTTCTTCTCACAATACTTTCTAAATCTTTAATATCATAGTAATTTAAACGTAAAACAACCCCAAATCGATCCCGCAATGGTGCAGATAAATCACCAAAACGAGTGGTTGCTCCAATAAGGGTAAATGGGGGTAAATCAATGCGAATTGATCGTGATTCATGGTCTTTTCCAATCACAATATCTAGCACATAATCTTCCATAGCTGCATATAAAACCTCTTCAACAAAACGTGGAAGTCGATGAATTTCATCGATAAATAAAACATCTCCTGGATTAAGCGAACTTAAAACAGCAGCTAGATCCCCACTGCGTTCAATGGCGGGTCCACTGGTAATTTTAATTTGTACGCCAAGTTCATGTGCAATCACTTGAGCGAGTGTTGTTTTACCAAGACCAGGAGGACCGTATAATAAAATATGATCCAACGCTTCTTTTCGTTTTAAAGCAGCTTGGATATATACAGATAGCATTTCTTTAATATTATCTTGACCAATATATTGATCTAAGGTTTGAGGACGAAGAGATTGATCTTCATCTTCTTTGAGAGACATTTGGGTAACAATACGTTCTTTATCCATGGAAATACCTACTTCATTAAGAGTTGTAATGCATCTTTAATCATTTTTTCAACGGGTTGATCAACATCAAGTTTCTTCATGACTTTTCGAATTTCAACCTTTGAATATCCTAATGCACTGAGTGCATCTTCAACATCACTCGTGTGTGATTCTAAAAGTTCATGATCGTCTTCGATGAGTTTCCCTTTTAAATCCAAGACGATTTGTTGCGCACTTTTTGTTCCAATTCCAGGAAATTTCATTAAAAATTTAATATTCCCATCTTCAATTGCCATCACAATATCATCAATCATATCCGATGCGAGTAAGCTCATCGCACTTTTTGGACCGATACCAGAAACAGAAATCAACCGAATAAATAAATCACGCGCTTCATTCGTATGAAACCCATATAACGCAATGATATCTTCTCTCACATGTTGATAAGTATATATTTTAACTTCAGTATTGATTTGATAACTATAGGGATTTGGTGAAAGGATGAGATAACCAATACCTTCATGGTCTAAAACGATATAGCTTGGTTTGATCTCCCTGATGATTCCTTTGATATATGCATACATGTTCAAATACCCCTTCATATTTTATATCTTTTATTATATCATTTTTTAAGGCCATTGTGCCATCTTGGTTACTTAATATGATATAATCATAAGTAGGAGTGTGGGCGTTTTGGATACAGCATATTTAAAAACGTATAGCCAAAAACTTAAAGAAAAACTAATCGTCGATCCAAAGTATTTACCTTTTCATAAAGTGATACATGCGGAGCTAACCAAGATCGACCCTTTTTTTGCTGAAATTGAACGTTTTTTAAACGCAGATAGCCAAAAACACCTTAAAAACATCGTTGATATCAATAAACGTTATGCGACACATCTTGATAATTTTGAAAAATCACTTAAAATATTAATCGATAAAAACAATGTTCAAATTGAAAAAAGCCATAAAGATAAGACTGAAAAATCACATGAAGCTCACACCACATATAAATTAAAAATGACATCACTTGATGAAGAACTCACACTTCTTCAAAAACAATCAACCGAAGAACTTTCTAAGATTGAACAATCTGCAGCACGTGAAATCTCGAAAATTCAAAAATCGATGCAGGGAATCAGAAAAGTCTATCAAGCAGAAACATCCAATATTGAAGAATATCTTGCTCTAAAAAAACAGGAAATAGCGACTTTAAATCTTAATAATCTTGAATCACTCAATCAACATGATGAAGAGATTAAAGTCATCAATGAAGAAAAACTTAAAGTCTTGCGTGCAGAAGCATCAAGTGAAAATGCCATGAACGATGACATTTATTTAGCCATTAAAACAAATTATAATGCCATGACGGTGGCATTTAACAAAAAGATTAATGAGATTAAAAAACGATATCAAAATGAATTACCTAAACTCGAAAAAATATTTGAAAATCGTAAAGTACCGATGGCCTATGAACTTGAGTTATTAAAAAAGACATATGATCAAGCAAAGATTGATTTTGACAACGAGTATACAGAAAAAATCAACCAACTCAATCAGGATTTCGAACGAAAAAAATCGTCTTATGAAAATAAAAAAGCCCTAATTATTCACGAAAGCAATGAGGCGATTACACTTTTAAATAGTAAGTTATCCTCTTTTAGAGAAAGTATTCAAAAACAAAAGTTAGAAACTTCAAAAACACTCCGCGATGAAATGAAAAATTTGGAGACCGAAATTGAGAAAGAAAAGTTAAATCATAAACTCACAAAAGAACTACAATCGCTCGATAATGAACTCAATAAGCAAATTTTAAGAACGAATGACGACATTAGTTTACGTCAAAAAGATCAACATGCAAGACTTTTCCAACATGATCAAAATCATCTTCAAGAGATTCATGAATGGAAATATCAAAAAGCACTCGCAGAATATGAGAAAAAACAAAATTATCACCGACTTGAAATCAATTATGACTATCAAATTCAAGTACAAGAAGAAACACTTAAACACTATGTTGCGCATCACGAGTATCATAAAGAATTGATTCGACTAACTCAAAATTTAGAACTTCTTCCACTTGAACATCAACTTATGCTTGCAGCTTCCATTCAAGAAAGAGAGTTAAATATTTTAGCCAATGATGCACATAAGACCATGGCTGATTTCAAACATGAAGAATGGCTAGTAGAACAACAAAAATCTCTAGATGATATGTTATCAGTTCACCATAAAGCGATTGAAGATTTAAACTATCAAAACAGTCTTTTATCCATCAATGCTCAAGCTCAATTAAAACTTGAGAAAGAACGCATGATTCGTGATTTTCAAATTGAGGAACAAGAACTTCGAATTGAACTTGTCCACATGGTATCGAGTAAACAACAAAAAGATGTTGAACAAAAAATAACTCAAGAAACCCATACCATCGAATCTAAAAAAGAAATTTTAACCATTGAGCATCAGCATGAACTTCAACTTTATCGCAATGAAAACCTACTTGAACAAAAAAAACGTGAAGCTTTTATACAAGAAGCTCGCTTTAAGACTCAATTGCGCATTCAACATGAAAAATCGGAGCGCATGTTATCGATTCATAAAAATGAATTAGAATCCCATCAGATTGAAATTGAAACAATTTTTGAAGCCATTCGACATTTTGATAAACTTTCGATAACTTTGCAGGATCAAGCCATTAAGCTTTATCATCTGCCTTCACATCCTGAAGTTTTCAAAGAAGTTTTAAAGCTTTTACAATCTTTGTATCAAGAACTTCATCAAACACTGCTTTCATTTATTGAAACACAAAAACAGGATGATCAAACTTATTTCTTAAAAAAGATCGAAGACTCAACAGGTTACAAATATATGGTTAAGCACCAAAACTTGATGGACAGTTATGAAGTTGAAATCCAAAAGATTAAAGAAGCTAAAGCTTTCATTGATGCTGAAATTCAAAAACTTGAAAATCAATTTTTCGTGACTCAAAGTGAATTTGATCGCACGAACACTTTAATTGAACAAGTCAGTAAATCGATTGAACAAATTAAAGGGACGACATTTAAAGCTGATAAGAATCACCATACGATTAAAGAAAAACAAGCGCTCATCAACTCTTATCAAATGGAATTAAAACATATCAAGAAAAACTTGCAAAAAATTGAAGATGAGATTGACTTAAAGCATAAATCTCACCAACCACTCGATAAAAAGCTTGAAAAGATATTAGCTAAACAAAAGACTGCAGAATCAATCCTTGATGGCGAAAAAACAGAAGAAAATTCTTTCTTCCGTCGTTCCATGCAACAAAATCAGAAACATTATCAACATTTATCTTCGGCAATCGATGATTGGTATCAAGCGCTCTTTCAATTTTTCCAAAAATTAATCAACGAGCTCTATGTTTCGGAAAACTTCTTAAGTTTCGCAAAAAAATCTCTCGATAAAAGTCATGATGTATTTTTGAAACAAACACTCAAGATGCAGTCTTTATTCTTAGATCACATTTTAAACTTCTACCAAAACAATAAAAAAAATCAAGACACTATCGATTCAACCTTTATTAAATCAACTTGGCACCTGATCAATAATCAGCAAAAAACTTATGACTCATTTTTAACTGATTATCAAAAAGAAGCACTTAATCAGAAACAAAAACTTGAACAAACATTAAACCAACAGAAACAAAAATCAAATTATGTAACGATGACGGAAATTCAAGCCATTGAAAAGAAAAAAGCCATGGATTTGCAGTCGATTCGTTCACTTGAACAAAAAATATCCGATACGATTTCGAAACGTTCAAATGAAGAGAATCTCATTGATCAAAACTTGATTCAAGTTAAAAATCAATATGAGAATGATCGCTTAAGCCAAACAAATAGTTTAGAGCGTACCAAAGAAAAGTGGATGTCTCAGTACTATTTAAAACAACAACAAACCGAGAAAACACATCTTCAAATGAATGAATCACTTGCACAGAAGAGTCAAGCAATTTTAGAAAAATTTGCTCAAACTGCATTGAAAATGACCGAAAATACAAAACTAAAACGACAGGAAATTAACCAAGCTATTGAAAGAGAACATTTCAATGATCAAGATCGTGACCGAACGCTTGAACAAAAATTTAAAGTCATGAAAATGAAACAAACCAGTGAGTTAAAAATGATTGTAGATAGTATTGAAGCTTATCAAATCAGTCAGAAAAAGAATCAGGATCGAGCCCTTAATAAAGACATTAAGATCTTGAAAAAGAGCCATCATTTTAAAATTAAAATGCTTAGTCTAAACTAGGAAAGAAGGATAAAAATCATCCTTCTTTTTTGTATAAAAAGAGGACCTAAGTCCTCAATCAATAAATTCAAATTCGTAACCAAAGAGATAGATGATATCTTGGTGTTTCGCACCCATCTCACGAAGTTTCTCGTCAACACCTAAACCTCTGAGTTGTCTCGCAAACCTTTTCACAGCTTCATCTTTCGTGAAATCTGTTCGCTCAAATAAAAGCTTTAACGGATTACCAAATAGTTCAAACCCACCTTCTACCTTTTTGATTTCAAAGGCTGGTTCTTTGGACTCATGCTTATAAATCACTAGATCTTCATCAATCTCATCCACGATTTGTGGTGCTTTTTTCAATGTATCCATAATCACATATAAAAGCTTTTCAACATCTTTATTTTGTTGGGCTGAGATGATATATAATGGACGTTCAATTTTTGATTTTAAAAACTTGATTTTATCTTCTGTGTCTGGCATATCCATCTTATTTAAGACAACAATTTGAGGACGATTTAAAAGTTTTTGATCATACATTTCGAGTTCATGATTGATCGTGACATAATCTTGATATGGATCTTCTCTCGTTAAATCTAAGACGTGTAAAAAGACACGACATCTTTCAATATGTTTTAAAAATTGGATACCAAGACCTAACCCTAAATGGGCATTTTCAATTAAACCGGGTAAGTCTGCTAAAACAAAGGACTCATCCCCAATATTTACCATGCCTAAATTCGGTTGTAAGGTTGTAAAGGGATATTCGGCAATCTTTGGTCGTGCATTCGATACAACGCTTAAAAACGTTGATTTACCCACTGATGGATAACCAATTAAGCCCACATCAGCAAGTACTTTAAGCTCGACAACGATTTTTCGATAGACACCTGGATCCCCATTTTCAGCATAATCTGGGGCAGGATTTTTAGAAGACGCTAATGCGATGTTTCCTCTCCCACCTTTTCCACCAGGAGCAACCACTAATTCTTCTAAATGCTTGGTGATTTCACCAATTTTTTCTGTTTTACCTTCGGTGAAAACGATTGTCCCAAGAGGTACTTTAACATAGGTGTCTTCTGCACCTCTGCCGTGCATCCCTTTAGTCATCCCATTTTGGCCTGGTTTCGCTTTAATATGGCGCTTAAAGCGCAAATCATAAAGCGTTGACATGCCTTCATCACCAACAAAAATAACAGATCCACCATGACCACCATTACCGCCCCATGGACCACCGTATTCTACATATTTTTCACGGCGATAAACGGCTAACCCGTTACCACCTTTACCACCATAGACCTCTACGGTAATTTCATCGACAAACATTTTCCCACCTCTTTATTGGATAAAAAAAGGATAACGGTTCGTTATCCTTCGTATACTGATACTTGTGTGCGGTCACGGCCAAGGCGTTCGTATTTAACCTTACCTGAAACCGTTGCGAATAATGTATCATCGCCACCACGACCCACATTAAGACCTGGATGAATTTTTGTCCCTCTTTGACGGTAAATAATGGAACCTGCGGTTGCATATTGACCATCGGAGAGTTTCATTCCGAGTCTTTTCGAATGGGAGTCACGACCATTACGAGACGAACCTACACCTTTTTTCGATGCGAATAACTGAATGTTTAATTTTAACATGTTATCCCTCCTTCTGATTTTTCATATATTTTGGATATTGTTTTTCTAAGTCATTAAGTGTGTACTTTAAATTTTCTAAAAGTGCTAAAATGGTTAAATTATCATCAAACGCACGAATTTGAAAGTTTCCATCACTTACATTGCATTCGACCAAGTGGTCGAGTTTTAAGTGCTCAATGGCATTATAAGTCAGGAGTGTCGCTGTACTTACAGCTGCACAGACAATGTCTTCACCCTTCTTTTTATAGTTGGCGTGTCCACTCACTTTAATTTCTTTGAGCATTTCATTTTGATACACAAAGACTGATTTAATCATTTTAAGCAACGATTGATTCAATCACAAGTTTAGTGTATGCTTGGCGATGCCCTTGTTTTTTACGGTATTTCTTTCTAACCTTGTATTTGAATACAATGATTTTAGGACCGCGGCCGTGTTTTTCGACCTTCGCAATGACTTTCGCACCAGTAACGATTGGCGTACCAATCACAGTTTTTTCGCCACCGATCATTAACACATCCGTGAACTCATAGGAACTACCCGCTTCAACATCAAGTTTTTCAACGTAAATTTCTTGACCTTGTTCAACGCGGACTTGTTTCCCACCTGTTTTAATAACTGCGTACATGTTCTTACCTCCTTAATTTTTTCTTGAGGACTCACTATCAAGGTAGCCTATAGGCATTTATAACCTGTTTTATGTGGTACAACATAGATATTTTAACGTAGTTAGGCCTAAAAGTCAACAAAAAAGAAAATAAAAGAACAGCTCCAAAATGGAACTGTTCTCATCAAATTCGATTTAACGTTTTCCTTGGTCATATACTTGACCGAGTGCTTTAGGAGCTCTCGAATTTTTCGAGAAGAAAGCCAAAATAACTAAAGTTGCAATATAAGGAATAAGTTCATAGTATTCCTTTTGTAAACCAAAATTATCAAGTAATGGGATAGTTGTGTAAGATGCTGCAATGGTTTTCATGAAACCAAAGAAAACCGCAGCCATGATAATTCCGGATGGTCGCCAGTTACCAAAAATAAGTACTGCAATTGCTAAGAAACCAAATCCTGCAACTGTCACATTAAACTCTGTTGATGTTGAGATGACGAATATCACACCACCCATACCTGCAAAGACACCAGAGAGTGATACTGCTTTAAATCTAAGTTTATAAATGTTGATCCCTAATGAGTCCGCTGCATGTGGATTTTCACCGCAAGCTCTAAGTCTTAATCCAAAACGCGATTTATAAATGATAATCCATATGATTACTAAAAGAGCTAAACCAATATAAAAACTCAAGAAAACGCGAGTAAAAAAGAGTTGACCGATGATTGGAATATCCCCAAGTACGGGTACTTTTTGAATCATAAAACTTGAATTAAATGGAATTTGTTGTCCTCTTTGTATAAAACGTGCAGTAAAGATAGCAAATGCAGGTGCAAACAAGTTTAGTGCTGTTGCAGAAATGATTTGATCCGCTTTCATGTAGATGGATGCATGTGCATGAATCATGGCATAGAGCCCACCAACGATACCGCCAATCATAATTCCCATCACTAAAATCAATTGTTTTGGTATTGCATTTTGAATCAAAATTTGTTGTAGGTAAACGGCAACAATCATTACGATTGAGAAGTTAATTGCATAATTAATAGTTTTTTCGTGTTTCCCAAGATTTAATTTTGATAAACCAAAATGCTTAATACCAAATTTTGATAATACAAAATGAATCAAAAGCAAAACCGATCCTACAAAAATAATCATGACAACCAAAATAACAAATCTTGTAATCAATGAATAAGGCATCATTTCTAGACCATGAATTGCCCAGACGCCTAAGAAAGCACCTAGAATCATAATCCCTTCGAGCGCGATGTTTGTGACACCACTGCGTTCAGAAAGTAAGCCTCCTAAAGCGACGATTAATAAGACGGTCATACTAATATAGGTATTTTGAATGAGTAGGTAGAATAAATCCATATTTTACACTTCCTCCTTCTTACGCTTTTTACGTGCTTTTAACCATACTTTGATATCATTGCCATAACGTTTAAGGATTATTTGTAAAGATGCTGAAATAGCAGTGACATAAATGATAACTGCAATAATCATATCAATGATTTGAGGAACAAAGCTATAGCGCTGCATGTAAAATCCACCCATGCGTAGATTTGATAAGAATAAACCGGCGAATAATGCGCCTATCGGTTCACCTAAACCTAGTAGGGCTACCGAAATACCGTCAAATCCTTGTGGAAAAATTTCAAAGGATGTCCCAATATTTTTCCCGACCACTAAAAATGCAATCGCTCCAGCCATTCCTGCAAATGATCCTGAAAGTGTCATCGCAGTTACGATATTTGCTTTGGTATTCATCCCTGCGTATTTCGACCCAGCCATTGAAAAACCAGATGCACGTAATTGATACCCTAAAGTGGTTTTATGCAATAAAATATGTGCTAAAATGACAATGACTATCGCGATGAAAATTCCAATGTTAGCAGTTGATCCAGGAAATATAGAAGTTAACAAAGGTAACTCTGCCGATTTTTGAATGTTTGCTGAGCGTGCATAGTTTGAATTAAACACATATTTCATAATAAATATGATTAATAAATTCCCGGCAATATAGTTCATCATAATAGATGAGATGACCTCGTTGACATTAGAAATTGCCTTAAGTATCCCTGGAATAAATCCCCAAATAGCTCCTGCAAGCATACCTAAGATAAATGCAACAATCCAATGGATTCCAGAAGGAAGGTTCCAAAGTACGCCAATATGAATGGAAACATAAGCACCAATCATCATTTGTCCGGAAGCTCCAATATTAAATAAACCAGTTCGAAATGCGAATGCGACAGCAAGACCGGTAAGAATGATGGGTGCTGCTTGATAAAGCATATTTCCGATGCCTCTTAGTCCGCCGTTAAAACCACCGATCAATAAAGTCCCTAATGCCGGCAGCGCATCACCCGCATCGAAAATAAGCATAATGATAAATCCAATTAATAATCCAACACCGATTGATATCAAACTTGGTTTTGAAACTGTATATGCTTTTTTTAAACCACCTAGAATGAGATTAATGATTTTATTTTTTTTCATTCTATTTCTCCCTCTTTGCGCCAGACATATAAAGTCCGAGTTCATTCATGGTCGTCTTCTTTGGATCAAATTCACCGACAATTTCACCTTCATACATTACAAGAATGCGATCAGACAAATTCATGACTTCATCGAGTTCTAAAGAGACTAATAGAATAGCTTTTTGATGAATTCTTTCATCAATCAATTGTTTATGAATGTATTCAATTGCACCAACATCCAGGCCACGAGTTGGTTGAACAGCAATAAGCATTTCATGTTCTCGACTAATTTCACGGCCTAAAATAGCTTTCTGCTGATTCCCACCGCTCATTTGTCGCAATATTGTTTTTGGCCCACGTTCACTTCGGATGTCAAAGCGATCTATAATTAAATCTGCGTGTTTTTTTATGACATCAAATTTCAAGAATGAATGTTTTTGAAATCGCTTTTGATAAAAATTTTGTAGTATCAAATTACTTTGTAAATCAAAATCCATAATGACACCATGTTTTTGTCGGTCTTCAGGAATGTGAGACATACCACGTTCATATTTTTTTCGAATTGATGAATGTGTAATGTCTGATCCTTGAATTTTTACCGATCCTGATGTTATGGGGATTAATCCTGTGATTGCATGAACCATTTCTGTTTGTCCATTACCATCAATGCCTGCAATGCCAAGAATTTCACCACGGTGCACTTCAAAACTTACGTCTTTCACTGAGTGTTTGCCTCGTCCACCAACGTTTAGTTTATCGACCGTAAAGATAGGTTCACCTCGTTTAATATCTTCTTTTTCTACCAAAAAAGATACTTCACGACCAACCATCATTTCAGCAAGTTCTTCAATGGAAGTCTTATCAACGTCAACTGTTCCAATTTTTTTCCCGCGTCTCAACACTGTACACACATCCGCAACAGCTTTAATTTCGTTTAGTTTATGTGTAATGACAATAATAGTTTTACCTTCTTTTGCAAAACCACGCATGATATTCATTAATTCGTGGATTTCTTGAGGTGTAAGTACAGCGGTTGGTTCATCAAATATTAAAATATTTGCGTCGCGATAAAGCATCTTTAGTATTTCAACACGCTGCTGTTGACCAACTGTGATATTTTTAACATAAGCATTAATATCGACATTTAGTTTATAGGTGCTAATCAAATGATTTAACTTCTCAATGGCATGATCATATTGGATTATCCCATTTTTAGTTTCTTCGGCACCCAAGATGATATTATCTAAGACACTAAATGTATCAACAAGTTTAAAGTGCTGATGGACCATCCCAATCCCAAGACGATTAGCATCGTTGGGATTTTGAATAGACACTGGTTTACCTTCAATTAATATTTCACCCTCTTCAGCTTGGTATAGACCAAATAAAATAGACATTAGTGTTGACTTGCCTGCCCCATTTTCACCAAGAAGAGCATGGATTTCACCCGGTTTAACCTGAAGTGTTACCTGATCGTTTGCAACTAGTGATCCAAATATTTTAGTGATGTTTTTCATTTCTACCTTGTAGGTCAAATACGTTCACTCCTTTTTAAGATAAATAAAGGGAAAGTAGCCACTCTCCCCTTAATTAATCAAATTATTTAATGGATTAAGCCTTTGGCCAAATAGTATCTAGTAATGTTTGACTTGGTGTAAATCCAAGAGCAGAAAGGAATGTAACAAAAGTTGCTTCATCTGTTGGAACAACAATCGTGCCATTGCTTATAGCAGTTAAAATTGTGTTATATTCTGCAGTCGTGAAATTAGTAAAACGCCAAGATGCAGAAACTGTTGGTAAACCTACTGCATCTTCAGCAACACCTAAAGTAATGGATTGTCCACCCACAAATTCGTTGTTGAAATAATCAGTTAATGCAGTTTGTACGGATACTGATAATCCTTTCATTGCAGATGTAATAACCGTATTTGAAAGATTCGATTGGTCAACGTCAACACCAATAACCCATTTACCTGCAGCTTCTTGTGCTGCTGCCATCACTGAGTTACCAGCGCCACCAGCTGCTGCATGAATTGCTTGAACGCCTGCTGCATACCAAGATGCTGCAGTATTCTTAGTGCTTTCAGATGGTGCAAATGTGTTTAGATATAAATAACGGTTGTTTGCGAATGAATAAGTTGATAAACCTTCTTCTTCAGCTGCATAATATGCACCAGCAACAAAACCCAAACCAAAGCGTACAACTGCTGGAACTGCCATACCACCCATGAAGCCAAGGCTTGTTAAACCTTCTTTAATAGATGCATAACCTGCTAAGAAACCAGATTGTTCTTCTTGGAAAAAGATGGATAATGTGTTTGGTTTAACGGTGAAATCTGCAGGTGAGCCATCATAAGTTGCCATTGTATCCCAATTAATCACATTGTGTGGAGCACCATCAATAATAACAAATTTGACATCCGGATAAGTAGATTGTGCTTTATGAACACTGTTTTCAAATAAAAAACCAGGAGTAACAACTATTTTTGCTCCACTGTCAACAGCTAAATCAATGGCTGCAACATATGCGTCAAAACTAATTTCAGTTGGTTTATAATATTTGTAAGTCTTGCCGTTTTCTTCTGCGAATTCTACGATTCCTTCCCAAGTTCCTTGGTTGAATGAACGGTCATCAATATCACCTGAGTCAGTGATCATCGCAATCTCAAACTCACTTCCACCACAGCCAACAAGGACAAAGCCGGCTACTACTAAGATAAATAAAATAAAAAATTTCTTCATACTTTTCTCCTTTTATAATGTTTTTGGGTTAAACCTCTAACATTTATATTTTACATGTATTATACACCAATTGCAAGTGTAAGCGCTTAAAAAATCAAGGTTTTTTTAGACTTGAAATCACGATTTCACTTAATTTTCAGTTTCAGTTTCTGGTTTTTTAAATAAATTGGTAATCCGTTTTGGAAATGACACAAATGCGTCAGCAATAACTCCCGGAACCATTTTTGCAGCCTCTAGTAATGCTGTTCTTCGAATTTGTTCTTTTGTAATTTCATTGGCATCACTAAATAAATATTTACGTGTTACAATGCCAATTCTTAGTGTAAGTAAACCATTGGAGATCCCTTGGGTGATAGATGATAACATCGGCTTGGCAAACGGAATTTCACCAAGCGAATTAATTGTTGAGGTTGGTAACACTTCATTGATGTCTAAATTTTCTAATCCTTCAGCGATTAACGCTGTTGTAAAGACATTAATGGTAAGTTTAGCAAGATTTTTAAAGGAAGGTCTAAAACCACACATGACGACTAACTCTTTGATCATTTTCAAATTCACTGCAACCACAGTGAAAAAATCAAGACGTCCATTCTGAGAAATCGCTGTGGACACCATCACTGTTTTAGCGTGTTTTTTAATGACTAAATTCATTTTCTTTTTCACATGAAACGTAAATGCGTGTTGAAGTCTTTCTTGAAGTAAGGCTGAATTGTTCATGGCAAGTTTTAATTGAGCAACTTCTTCTTCAGGTAACATGCCACCATCAATCAAACGTTTAGCAACTCTTCTGTAAAGAGGCATATTAATTTTCTTTTCATGTTCAATCGTTGTTTCAACTGAGAAACTTGGTGAAAAGAAAATAATATGAATGGGCCGAAGAATCAAAACGTACACTAAAATTATTGCAATGCCATAAAATGCATATTCGACATATGCATGAATATTTCTTAAACGTTCACCAACATCTAAAACACTTGAAACTAAAATGAGTATGAAGAGTAACGCAAATCCGATGGCAACTAAGTACCAGAATAATTTCGTTGAGTCTTTCTTTTTCATAGATTCACTCCCTCGTATAATATGTAGTGTAGAT
>DITP01000022.1 GCA_002422135.1 Acholeplasmataceae bacterium UBA6181 | reverse complement strand
ACCTCTTGCATTAGTTTTGGTTGATAAAACTTATAGTGAGCTTGGAACTTTGTTACATGTGAAAATTAGAAACAAACTCGTCTTAGGACGTGTAAGAAATCGTAAATTCTACGACAAGAATTATAAAAAATAAACAATGGAGGATCAAATCATGATTTTAGAAGGATTACGTTATCAAGAAAGCCATGAATGGATTAAAGTTGAAGGAAATATTGGAACAGTTGGTATTTCTGATTTTGCACAACACACATTGGGTTCAATCGTATTTATTGAACTTCCAAAAGTTGGACAAACGATGAAAAAAGGCGACACTTTTGGTGCTGTTGAATCTGTAAAAGCTGCATCTGATTTATACATGCCAGTTTCTGGTAAAATTATCGAAATTAATGAATCCTTGGAAGACACTCCAGAAGTCATTAATGGTGATGCCTATACAAACTGGATTTTAAAAGTTGAACTATCCAATCCAAAAGAGCTTGATTCATTATTAGACAGCAAACAATACGAACCATTTACTGAGGAATAATCATGCATAAATACCTGCCGCATACTGCCAAAGATATCGAAGAAATGTTGAAGGTCACGGGAGCAAAGTCTCTCGATGATCTCTTTTCTTCGATTCCAAAATCACTGAAGATCGATCATTATAATCTTCCAAGTGCAAAAGATGATATATCCTTAACGGACCACATGAAAAACCTTTCATCTTTAAACAAAGAATTGAAAATTTTCAGAGGTGCAGGTTCATATGATGTTTATACGCCTTCTGCTGTAAAGGCTCTTATTAGCAGACAAGAATTCTTAACATCTTATACACCCTATCAACCTGAAGTAGCTCAAGGAACTCTCCAATATATTTTTGAATACCAAACCATGATCTGTGAACTTACCGGTATGGAAGTATCGAATGCATCAATGTATGATGGCTCAACATCAACCGCTGAAGCGATGTTTATGGCTTATGCTCAAACTGGGCAAAACAAGGTTTTAGTTAGTGAAACTTTAAATCCTCGAACAATTGAAGTGATTAAAACATATGCGCGTTATCGTAACATTGAAGTAATCATCATTCCAGAAAAAAATGGGATTACAGATTTAAATTTTATTAAATCTAACGGTGAAAATACGATGGGTGTGATCGTTCAAAATCCAAATTATTATGGTATTATTGAAAACTATGATGGATTTAGTGATGTCATTCACGCAAATCAAGGTTTATTCATTATGGTGGCTGAAGGACAGTCATTAGGTATTTTAAGAACACCTGCTTCTTATGGTGTAGACATCGCAACCGGTGAATTGCAGTCCTTAGGTCTTCCCATGTCGTTTGGCGGAGCCTATTTAGGATACTTAGCAACAAAAATGCAATATGTTCGAAAAATGCCAGGTCGTATTTGTGGTGTAACCACTGACGTTGATGGAAAGCGTGCATTTGTATTAACACTACAAGCGCGTGAACAACACATCCGTCGTGCAAAAGCAAACTCAAATATTTGTTCGAACCAATCCTTAATGGCTTTATCTGCCACAATCTATTTATCTTTAATGGGCAAACAAGGGCTAAAAGCTGTTTGTGAAGACTCGATGAATGGTGCACATTATCTTTATCAAAAATTACTAGAAACTAAGAAATTTGATGTTGTTTATGATCAACCATTCTATAAAGAATTCGTATTAAAAGCTAAATTTGATATCACTAAGTTTAATGATTATCTTTTAGAGTCCGATATATTAGGACCTCTTCCATTAGAGGATAATAGAGCTTTATTTGCTGTAACAGAAAAGAGAACAAAAGCCGATATTGATTTACTCGTTGAAAAGGTGGTGAATTTCAAATGACATTCTATGATCGCTTAATCTTTGAAATATCTACCAAAGATCGCATTGGTTACCATTATCAAAAGAAAGATTACCCCGAAACAAAATTGCCTGAAGTTTTAAAACGTCAAATTGATTTAGACTTACCTGAAGTCTCTGAATTTGATGTTGTCAGACATTATACCAATGTTAGCCAAAAAAATTTTGGTGTCGAAACAGGATTTTATCCACTTGGTTCATGCACGATGAAATATAATCCGAAAATTAATGATGAGCTAGCAACACTCCCCGGATTTGCAAATATCCATCCATTACAACCTGAAAAAACTGCTCAAGGTATCTTAAGAGTGTATTATGAAACGCAAGACATGCTCGCTAAAATTTCAGGGCTAAAAGCTTATTCACTCAATCCATTTGCGGGAGCACATGGTGAACTCGCTGGTCTCATGATTATCAAAGCTTATCATGAAAAAAATAAAGATTCGAAACGGAATCTCATTATTGTACCTGATAGTGCTCATGGTACAAACCCAGCAAGTGCGACTGTTTGTGGATTCGATACGGTCGAAATCAAATCAAATCCAGATGGTACTGTCAACATTGAAGCTTTAAAGGCTGTATTATCGGATGAAATTGCTGGATTAATGTTAACAAATCCAAATACAGCAGGTGTATTTGAAAAAGATATTAAAGAAGTATCACGCCTTGTTCATGAAGCCGGTGGTTTACTTTATTATGATGGAGCAAACTTAAATGCACTCTTGGGTAAAGCTAAACCTGGTGATATGGGGTTTGATATAACCCATATTAATCTTCATAAGACTTTTTCAACCCCACACGGTGGTGGAGGACCTGGTTCAGGACCTGTCGGTGTTTGTGAAAAACTTGTTGAATTTTTACCAAATCCAATCATTGATTATCAAGATGGTAAATACTTCTTTAGAAACTCAAAAGACTCGATCGGTGCTCTCGGTGGATTCTATGGAAATGCGAGTGTCTACTTAAGGGCTTATGTTTATTTATTAACGTTTGGTAAAGAACACATTGGCGATATCGGACCTCTTGCCGTATTAAATGCCAATTATATTAAAGATTCTCTCAAAGACTTATTCGAACTTCCAATTGATGGACACTGTATGCATGAATTTGTATTTGATGGATTAAAAGATCAGTCTACTGGTGTTAAGACCTTGGATATTGCAAAACGACTTTTAGATTATGGCGTCCATGCACCAACCATCTATTTCCCACTTATTTTCTCTCAATCCATGATGATTGAACCAACTGAAGTTGAATCAAAAGAAACATTAGATAATTTCATAAAAGTTATGCGGACGGTTGCTCAAGAAGCTATTGAAAATCCAGAACTAGTAAAAACTGCTCCCCACACAACATTAGTAAGAAGACTAGACGAAGTCAAGGCAGCAAGAAACCCAATCGTAAAATTTAAAGACATTAAATAAATAGAAAATGGCTCAAATGAGCCATTTTTTTATATTTCCATTTCGGTAATTACTTTCTGAGCAATCGCATCATAAGCTTTCGCGGTAACGCCAGATTTATAGAGATAACCGCCTTCTTCTGGTTGACCAATTGGGATTTGTTCATAGAGTTCACATCCTAATTTTTTCGCAACTGTAGCTCCTCCACCCGAACCAAAAATGAATTCACGTTTTTGATTACATGGGTTTAAATAGTAACTCATATTTTCAACCACACCAATCACATCGTGGCCAATATGTTGTGCACCGAGTCCAGCTTTAACCGCAACATTCGCCGCATTCACATGTGGAGTTGTTACCACTAACACTTTACTTTTAGGAACATAGGTTTTAACATCGAGTGCGACATCTCCAGTTCCTGGTGGAAGGTCAATTAAAATTAAATCAATACCTTCTTGCCATTTCACACCATTAAAGAAATGAACAAGCATTTTACCAAGCATCGGTCCACGCCACATGAGTGGTTTTTCTGGTGGCATAAAAAACTCTGTGGAAATCACCTCTATACCATCTTTATTGAGTGGAATCATTTTTTCATCTTCAGTCGATGATAGTGGTTTGACATCGACTTCTAAAATACAAGGAATACTTGCACCATAGACATCAGCATCTATAATCCCTACTTTTTTACCTTGTCGAATGAGTGCTGCTGCTAAATTCGCGGTGACACTTGATTTCCCAACGCCACCTTTACCAGAAGCAATCGCTAAATATTTAATGGGTTTTTCACCCGCTGGAATAAATTCAGATTCAAAAAAGTCAATTTTTATTCCTGGAAATCCTAACTCAATCTTCACCAATTTAATGATTTGGATTTTCATTTGCTGTTCATACTTGGATTTATCTTTTAAATAGATTTCAAGTTCTGCAACACCTGTTGGTCCAACGACTAATTTTTTAATCCCATCGACCTCTTTCAATGTCTTATTAAAACCGGGATCAACGATTTGTTCAATCTTACTACGTAATTCATCATATGTCATGAAATTCACCTCAACGCTATTATAACAAAAAGCAATTCTGAATGTTTAAATAATGATATTACTTCAAACGTTAAATTGAATTTTTCAATGAAATAACCTATAATGTAAGTAATACTTACGATTAAAAAAACAAAACAATAAGGATGTGAATGATATGCTCCTCAAGGGCATTCCAGTAAGTCCAGGTTACGCCATAAGTTCCGTACTATTTCTCGAAGAAACGATCATCGATTATTCGAAAAAAATAATTGATCATCCTGAAGATGAAATTAAGCGGTATCATCAAGCTATCGATAAAACAAAAAACCAACTTGAAGCATTAATTCAATCCACAAAAAATTTGACGCATCCTGAATCTGCGTCCATTTTATCGTCACATCTCGCTGTTTTATTAGATCCTGAAGTTAAAAAAGCTGTTGAACATAAAATCATCGAAGAATCATGTAATTTAATTTACGCGATTAAAAGGGTTGCTGATGATTACATTAAACAATTTAATGAAATCCAAGATTTATATTTGCGAGAAAGAGTCACTGACTTAATTGATGTCACAGAGCGAGTCATTAAAAACGCATTAAATATCGCTTTAGTTGATTTGTCTTTAATCAACCATGAAGTCATACTGGTAGCTAAAGACTTAAA
Organism: Acholeplasmataceae bacterium UBA6181; assembly: GCA_002422135.1. Lineage (GTDB taxonomy): Bacteria > Bacillota_I > Bacilli_A > Acholeplasmatales > Acholeplasmataceae > UBA6181. The sequence goes on along the minus strand of DITP01000022.1, from coordinate 15,834 downwards.
GCCTTCACAAGCCGCACAAATGAATAAAAAATATATTAAAGGTTTTGTCACTCAGCAAGGTGGTAAAACATCACATAGTGCCATCATCGCAAAACTCATGGGGATACCCGCAGTTGTTGGAATAAAAAATATATTTGAACATGTTATAAATGGCGAAGAAATCATTTTAGATGGTACAAAAGGTGAAATTCATCTAAATTTTGATCATTCAATGAAATCATCTTATCAACATTTGATTGACCAAATCAAATCAGAAAAACAAAGTTTAAAATCATTCATCAAAAAGAAAACTGTAACTAAAGATGGTAAAGAAGTTGAACTTCATGCAAACATAGGTTCAAATCACGACTTACCTTATGTCATGGATAATGACGCTGAAGGCGTTGGTTTATTTCGGACTGAACTTCTTTTTATGGATCGTTTAAGTATGCCTTCAGAGGATGAACAATTTGAAATTTATAAAGACGTTTTGGAGACCATGTATCCAAAACCAGTCACCATACGAACCATTGATATCGGTGGGGATAAATATTTGCCTTATTTACATCAGGAAGCTGAAGCAAATCCATTTTTAGGCAAACGTGCAATTCGATTATGCTTTGATCAAGTCGACTTTTTCAAAGTTCAATTAAGAGCACTTCTTCGTGCTTCTGTCCATGGTAACTTAAAAATCATGTTTCCGATGATTGCTACGAAAGACGAGTTTCTAGATGCTAAGGATATTGTTTCTGAAGTTCAAGAAGAACTTATTGAAAAAAATATTCCGTATCATATCGTTGATTTAGGTGTGATGATTGAAATACCTGCTGCTGCGCTCACTGCTGATGATTTAGCGCATGCAGTCGACTTCTTCTCAATTGGAACAAACGATTTAATTCAATATACTTTTGCTGCAGACCGCAATCACGAATCCTTAGGCTACTTATATCAACCATTTAGTCCAAGTATCATCAAATTGATTAGCATGGTCTGTGAAGCTGCAAAAGATCATAAAATACCGGTGAGTGTTTGTGGTGAAATGGCTTCTGATTTAAATGCGATTCCACTACTGATTGGTTTAGGCGTTGATCATTTGTCCATGAACCCTGAAAGCATATTAAAGGCTAGACAACTCATTAAGGATTTTGATTCCTTCGATTTGAGTAAATTGGCGAAAAAGGCACTTCGTGCACACGATCAACAAGAAGTTTTGGATTTTGTTCAACTTTTAAGGGATGAATATAAAAAATAACGCTCATTTAGTTAGCGTTTACCTTAATTTACTTATGAGCATCAAGAACTCTTGGTGCTTTTTATTATGTAATGATACAACAAATATCATTTTTAAAGATTTGATTATTTGTGAGAATTGTTTTTATTTTCTTCGATAATTAAACTAATTTTCTTTAATGATTTCTTATCGAAATCTTTCAATTGGATAGAAATTGAACAACGACTTCCTTTTGTTCGTTTTCAAGATTATCATAATCGATATAAAGTTTATTTGAAGCTATATCTCTTAAAAGAATTAACTGATTTAATTCTTCATAGCTCAATCGATAAACTTTAGCAATTTTATCAACTAATTTATCACTTAAGTTTCGTTTTCCACTTTCAATTGCAGATAAAAAAGATTGGGAAATATCAAGTTTAGATGCCATATCAATTAATCTTTCATCATTGTGATTAAGTCTAAGCTGTTTAAGATATTTAGTTAGTGTTTGATTTGATTGCATGATGCATTCCCACCAATCCAATTTTATGAAACATGTATCATCTTTCATTCTAACTCAAAAACATTGATTATACAATAAGAATATCGATGTTGATTTAAAACATGAACTTGCTATCAAACATAATAAAAAGATAATTTTCAAATCAATGAAAATCATCTTTTAATGATCAATTATTTAATCTTTTTTTATTTACGAATCCCTTTTTAAAATATGATTTAATGCGTTTCATGAATTTTGTTTGATCATAAGATAAGATCGCCACTCTATAGACTGGAGATGCAATATATAAAAGGGCAATGAGACTTAAAAATGTAATAGCTAATCCAATCATTGCTTCAAATGTTGTTATGCTTCCAGAAGCATAGGCAACAGGAGCAACAATCGGTGAAAAAAATGGAACAAAACTCATAATTTTTAAAAATCCACCACCATTAGCCATCGGTGCAAAAATCGAGATATAAAATCCGCCGAGCAGCATAAACATGAGTGGGCTTTGAAACTGTTGATAATCTTCTTGGGTTACTGCCATGGATGCAAACAAGGCAGCAATCACTAAATAGAATAAAGTTCCAATCAATACAAAGAGTACCGCAACCAATAAAACACCACGCCAATTTGGCAATACTTCAACAACATACGCTAATAAAGTTTGCCCATCCATACCTTGAGGAAGACCGCTTTGTGCACTTACACCACCAATTAAAGATCCAATCAGTGAATAAATCATGACAAGTCCACCTTGGATTATGACAAAACTAATGGCTGATGAAATTTTTGATAAGAAATGAATTTGTGCTGGTACACTCGCTATAATCGTTTCAATCGCTTTTGTCGATTTTTCTTCAATAATTTCGACACCAACAAATTGTGTTGCCATCGTAATTAGTAAAAAGAGCGGTAAAATTAAAATCGTTGATAAAGATGAAATCATCATCCCTGCTTCAGGATCTTCATAATCTGGAGCTTGTGGAAAATCATAGGTTAATGGTACATAATTTTCAAACTCATAGCGAATCAATTGTAGTTCTACAATCGACAAAATCATTTGATTATAAGATGATTCTTTACTATAGATTAAGACACTGGGAGCTTCAGGACTACCGACAAACTCTAAAACGATGTCTAAATCACTCTCCAACCAAAACGAATCTTCATCAAATGTATCAATATCTTTAGTGATAAAGAAATCATTTCCTTCAATGCCTTCATTCAAAATTAAAGATAAATCTGATGTTATCGGATATGGATAATCAGAAAGTACTCCAATATTTATTTCAGTTAAATCTTCATCTTGGCCAAATAAGCCAATAATGGTTGGAATATTAATAATCGCGATTAATAGGATTGCAATAACAATATTTGAAATAATAAAAGCTTTTCGACCAATCCGTTTCATCAATCCATATTTCAATAAAAATTTAAACTTCTTCATGATGATTACCTACCTTCGCGATAAAAATTTCAGAAAGCGATGCTTCTTCAACATCATAAGTTTGGATGTCATCTAAAGTCTTAATATAATCAAATACTTTGGTGGCTACCGAATCATCTTCAATTTTAACAATCATTTCATTCGCATTTTCAATTACTTGATAAACACCTTCAATATGGCGCAGCACATCTGGATCAGCATTTCCAACAATGCGAATCTTTTTCTTCCGAAATTCTTTTTTAATGTTCTTTAATTCACCTTCAATGATGGCTTTACCTTTTTCTAAGACAATAATTTTCTCACAAAATGATTCAACATGATCAAGTTGATGTGATGAAAAGACCACCATTGAACCATTTTTTTGAAAATCGCGAATCACGCTAACAAATAATTCTGTGTTTATCGGATCTAGTCCAGAAAATGGCTCATCAAGAACTAATAATTTGGGGTTATTAATAATCGCTGAAATAAATTGAATTTTTTGTTGGTTGCCTTTTGAAAGTTCTTTAATCTTCTTATCTTTATATGCAACAATATCAAATCTTTTTAACCAATAATCTAATCGTTCTAAAATTACTTTGGGTTCCATGTCTTTGAGTTGACCAAAATATAACATCAATTCTTTCACAGTAATTCTAGTTAGTAAAGATCTTTCTTCAATCATATACCCAATTTCATTCACATTATGATAGCCAACTTTTTGGCCATCATAAAGGACTGTACCTTCAGTTGGTTCAAGTAAGCCCATAATCATTCGAAATGTTGTAGTTTTACCTGCACCATTCGTTCCTAATAATCCGAAAATTTCACCAGGTTTAATGGTAAATGATAAATGATCGACAGCAACTAAATCGCCATACATCATTTTAGCGTTCGTAATCTCTAGCATGAAATCCACTCCTTCGTCGTTTCCATATCTATTGTATCAAAAATACAAAAAGATGCCATATGAAATTGACATCTTTTTTAAGGGAGAAATCGGTGATTATCTCTTATCAACTTGTAAATTGGTAATAAACTTCATGAATTCATCGAGAGAAACCGTTATTTGTTCAGCAGAACCATATGGACGATATGTTACGAGTCTTTCATCTCTTTCTTTATCACCTAAGACTAAACTAAATGGTACTTTTTCAGTCTGAACTTCACGAATCTTATATCCGAGTTTTTCTTCTCTAAGATCACTTTCGACTCTAAATAAGTGTTTCTTTAATAGCTCATGAACTTCCATCACATAGTCTTTATGATGCATCACATTCACAGGCAACACTTTCACTTGAACAGGTGCTAACCAGAATGGGAATGCGCCTTTATATTCTTCAATCAAATAAGCAACGAAACGTTCCATCGTTGAGACAATTCCACGGTGGATAACCACTGGACGATAGTCATTCTTTCCATCTTCGCCGACATAAGTTAAGTCAAAGCGTTCAGGAAGTAAGAAATCCAATTGAATCGTTGAAAGTGTTTCTGCGTTACCTAAAGCTGTTTTAACTTGTACATCCAGTTTGGGTCCATAGAAAGCTGCTTCACCAATGGCTTCAAAATATTCAACATCAAGTTCATCCATCGCTTCTTTAAGCATTTTTTCAGCTTTATTCCACATCTGATCATCTGGGAAATATTTTTCAGTATCCTTTGGATCACGGTAGCTTAATCTAAATACATAATCTGTAATCTTGAAATCATCATAAACGGCGAGTAATAATGCCATGGTACGCTTAAATTCGTCTTTAATTTGATCGGGACGAACAAAGATGTGTGCATCATTTAAGGTCATTTCACGAACGCGTTGAAGTCCAGATAACGCACCACTCTTTTCATAACGATGCATCATGCCAAGTTCAGCAATTCTTAAAGGGAGTTCACGATAACTATGTACATCATTTTTATAGATGAGCATATGGTGAGGACAATTCATCGGTCTGATGACTAACATTTCGCCATCCCCCATGTCCATGGGTGGAAACATCGAATCTTGATAATGATCCCAATGGCCGGAAGTCTTATATAAATCAACATTCGCTAAAATTGGTGTATATACATGGAAATAACCTAAACTAATTTCTAAATCAGTAATGTATCTTTCAATCACACGACGAACAGTAGCTCCTTTATGAAGCCAGAAAGGTAACCCTGCTCCTGCTTCTTTTGTCAGCATAAATAAATTTAATTCTTTACCAATCTTACGGTGATCTCTTTGTTTTCTTTCTTCTAAAAGATTTAAATGAGCCTCTAAATCTTTTTTATTTAAGAAACTTGTACCATAAATACGAACTAGCATTTTATTGTCAGAACTACCCCGCCAATAAGCTCCGGCTAAATTTAATAATTTGAAATGCTTTAAATAACCGGTATGTTCTACATGTCCCCCACGGCATAAATCAGTAAACTCACCTTGTGAGTAAACCGATAAAACATCATCTTTATGCTCTTCAATGAGTTCTAGTTTATAAGGATCATTTTTAAATAATTCTTTGATTTCATCATAATTTAATTCTTGACGTATAATTGGGTATTTTTCTTCAGCCAATTTGAGCATTTCTTTTTCAATCTTTTCTAAATCAGCATCTGTCACTTTATCCTCATAGAAATCGACATCATAATAGAAACCTTCTTCAATCGCAGGTCCTACACCAAAATTAGCTTTTGGATATAATCTCTTAATCGCTTGCGCCATGAGATGTGCAGTACTATGATTGACAACATCTAAAATACGCGGATCCTTTTCAGTCAATATTTCGATCATCCCATCATGATGAAGTGGTCTTGATAACTCCACATATTCACCATCAAAAACTGCAGCTAAAGCCTTTTTAGCGAGACTCATTGAAATGCCTTCAGCAATCATTTTTGGTGTAATGCCCACTTCATATTGCTTTTCACTACCATCAGGAAATTTAATTAAAATCATAACTTTCACCCTTTCTAAATAAAAAAGTCCTTAGAAAAATCTAAGGACGAAATTTTCGCGGTACCACCTTAGTTCTAGGGTTTCCTAGCACTCAATTCATCGTTAACGGAAATGACCCGGATGGTTTTTAATCATCACTCAGAGGGAGTAACATCAATCGTTTGCAGCTTTCACCATCCTGCATCGCTAACTGTTGATTTAGTCTTGGCCTCATCATCGTATTGTCTTTATTATAGCACTTTCTTTATCTTTTACAAGTGATTTATTAACCTTTATATTGGTCTTGACTCATCTTGACGGGCGTCATTAAATCTTTAATTCTTTGAAGGAGACGTGCAGCTTTTACGCGACTCGTTTCATCACGATTTAAGGTTAACGCTTCAACGAGTTGAAGATAATCAAAATTTGAAGTCATAAACACAGGAAGCTTCGCAGATAAACGATATTGTAAAATCGGGACTAAAACTTCATCTCTGAACCATGGTGTCATATTTTCTCCGCCAATATCATCCATCATAAGAACGTCGGCTTGTTTTAATTGATTAATGCGTTCTTCTAAGTTTCCTTCATTCATTCCTTGACGAATTGATCTCACTAAATCCGGCATGTAAACAAATAAAACCATAATATTCTTTTCAGCGAGTTCTTGGGCAATCGCGCTAATTAAATAGCTCTTCCCTGTACTATATTTGCCGTACAAATATAAACCTTTTTCATAATGATCTTTCTTATAATTTTCCAAAAAATAATGCGCATGATCATAAGCAACTTGCCGTTCGTCATTAAACGTATCAAAAAGCGCGAGACTTGCATCTTGAATGTAGATTTCACTGTCATAAAATTTTAGATGTCTCTTAATTTTTTCACGTTTAATCTCTTCAGCTTTTTCCTTCGTTGGCTGATAGATGATCTCAATATATGGCTCAGTCTTTAAAACCGGCTGATAGCCATCCTTATTAGGCGATTCATCGCGATCTAAGAGGTAGCGATACACCTTAAAAAGGTCGAGATCAGAAATATTTAAATGTCTGGTTTCTGGATCTTTTTTGATGATTTTACGCATCTCTTCTAGAGTAGTCATCATATTATCCCTCCATATTTGCTAAATCTTTAATATAATCATCGAGCCAATCCGGTTCACTCTTATTCGGAGCAACAGGTTTCTTTTCCCATTTGGTTTCTAAATCTGTGGCGTAATTAATCGCATCTTCTGTCGTTTGTACACCTTTATTTAGCCAATCGTGTAACACCTTTTCTAAATAATTAATGTTGGGTAAAACACCATCTTTATTTTTTAATACAAGCATCAAAATGACATTAATAATGCCAGGTTCTACATGATTTCTTTCCAAAAGTGTGGTGGCTGTCTGAAGTGCAATGCCTTGTTGGTTAGTTTTCGCATATTTTTGGATAATCACTTGAGGAGCCACTTGATCCATGAGCGTAGTTTTAGGTAAATCTTTTTGAGCAATCGATAACATTTGATGTTTCGATTCATAATATTGTTTTGCTTTTAAATTGAGTTGAGAAAAATTGATAGTTTGTTTTGATTTTGATGCCATCTCATAAATTTGAACCATATCTGAAACATCAAATTGATAAACAAAAGCAATCTTCGTGATGATATCTTTAAATCGTTCACTTAAAAGTTGTGTATTTTTAAGTCTTTCAGGTACCCCTTCAACAAAATTTTCATAATTAAATTGATAGTTGATATGACTTCCACCATTTTGTTGTCTTCCTTGAAGTGGATAATCAATCGATAGTAAATTACTACTCTTAAACTCATAGAGTGCATCAAATGATTTCGTGATATTGTCATAACCTTCTTTTTCAGGAAGATCCATTTTGAAAAGTGAAGTGACAAAATTTAAGTTTTTCTCACCAATTTCGCTTTGAAGATATGCGCCAAACACGGTATCCATCAAAAATTGTTTCGCTGAAAGCGGTGCTTTCATGAAATAGATGAAATGATCTTCTTTTTTATAGACTTCAATTAAATTCAAAGCTTCCAATTTTTGGCGAACTTTCAAATATTCTGATTGTCTAATATTGAGTAAATCAAAGAGTTCGTTATGACTATATGTATCTCTTTTTGTCTTATTGAGAAGCTGATAAAAAGTCGTATAGAGCGCGTGTGCATCAAGACCCATTAAAGGCTGATACAAAAGGGCTAAAACTTTAAAGTCTTGCGCGGATAAATCGGAAGAACTATGAAGTTGGAATAGACTGCTGTTTTTCATGTTTTAATCCCTCAATAAAATGATCAATTTCTAAGTAAAGATCTTTGATTTCTTTCCGATTATCAAAAATAGTATGCGCATAAAGTTTTTTATCATCAATTGGCATTTGACTACTGATTTTCGTGATGGCCTCGTCTCGCGATATCTCATCTCGATTCATCAGTCTTTTTACCTGTGTTTCAAAATCCACGTAAACCAATACAATATGATCACAGTGTTTCATATAATCCGCTTCAATTAAAAGCGGCATATCAATGACAACAAATGGAAATCTTTCCATAATCTCTTTTTGTTTTTCGATTTCTTCAAAAACATATGGATGAACGATGTCATTTAATTCTTTTCTTTTCATAGAATCATGAAAGATAAGTTCACCAAGTTTTTTCTTATCCTGTTCATTCCGAATGGGGAATCCAAAAACCTTTTCAGCTTTTAAAATCATTTCTTTTTCGTTTTCCCAAAGATTTTTAACAATGAAATCACTGTCGATGACTGGGATATGTAATGATTTTAAATACTTCGTCACTGTTGATTTACCACTCGCAATGCCGCCAGTAAGACCAATGATATACGGTTTATTTTTGACAGGTATCGCAGACATAAGTCCCTCTCCCTCCAACACGAATTTTCTTTAGGGTTGTTCCACAAATTTGACAAGGTTCATTCTCTTTAGTGTGTACCATCAGTTTTAATTGAAACAATCCAGTCACGCCAAGTGATGCTGTGTAAGAACGAATGGTTGAACCACCTAATTTGACAGCTTCACTTAGTATTTTCTTCGCAGATTCAATCAATTGATCACTTTCATCTTTAGTGATTGAAATCCCTTTTCGATTTGGATGGATTTTCGCATCAAATAAGGTTTCATCGACATAAATATTACCTAAGCCACTGATGATTCTTTGATCGAGTAATATTGATTTAATCGCAACGTTTTTCTTTTTAATCTTTTCAAAAAACAAATCTTTATCGATATCAAATGGTTCTTGTCCGCATTGATTCAATGGATATGTATTTAAATAATTATCTAAGCTTTTTAAATGCATCGTTCCAAATTTACGCGTATCATGATATCTCAATTCAACCTCATGACTCAAGTGAAATACAACATGCTCATGTTTATTAATCGGTTGATTTGGATTGATATAAAATTTGCCTTCCATCCTTAGATGGATGATGAGAGCATGTTGATCTAGGATGAAAACTAAATATTTCCCAATCCGATCGATTCTATGAATTTTCTGTCCAATAATGGTAGATGTAAAGATGCTAAAATCTTCATGAATGATTTTTTCATAATAAACATCAACACCTTCAAATATCAATCCAGTTAATTGATTCGATAAAATCTTTCTGACGGTCTCTACTTCTGGAAGTTCTGGCATCGTGTCACCTACTTTAAGTCATACCAAGTTAATCCTGTATCACAAGATGTTTCAAGTTCGACATCTAACTTCACTGCATGCTTCATCATATTTGGCACAATCTTTTTCATTTCTTCAATTTCATCTTCATGAACTTCTAAGATAAGTTCATCGTGAACTTGAAGTAATAGTTTAGATTTTTTATGATTTTTTTCTAAGTAGCGATATAAATCAATCATCGCTTTCTTCAAAATGTCTGCTGCACTTCCCTGAATGGGGGCATTGAGTGCGGTACGTTCACCAAAAGCTCTTTGTGTAAAGACAGGTGATTTTAATTCTGGAATATATCTTCTGCGTTTCATAATCGTTTCAACATATTCATGTTCTTTCGCAAACTTCACGATATCTTCCATATATGTTTTTGTTTCAGGATAGATTTCTAAATAGCGATCAATGAATTCTTGAGCTTTCCTTGGTGTAACATGAATATCTTCGGATAAACTCCACGCACCGATACCATAAATAATCCCGAAGTTTACCGCTTTCGCTGCTCTTCTTTGATCTGAGGATACATCTTCGGTATGAAATACATCTTGTGCTGTCTTGGTATGAATATCTTGATTTTGATTAAAAGCCTCAATGAGGGCTCTGACATTCGCCATAGAGGCTAAAACTCTAAGTTCAATCTGAGAGTAGTCAGAGCCTAAGAAAAGGTGATTTTTAGAAGGAACAAATAATTTTCTAATTTGTCTACCTTCTTCGGTGCGAATCGGTATATTTTGAAGATTAGGATCTAATGAAGATAAACGGCCTGTCGTCGTTAAAGCTTGCATATAGATGGTATGAACTTTTCCATCTTCAAATATATTTTGTTCTAACCCTTCAATATAAGTTGAATAGAGTTTAGATAATTGACGATAATTCATAATCTCTTCGATAATCGGATGTTTCCCTAAGAGTTGATTTAAAACGTCCACGTTCGTCGAATAGCCCGTTTTCGTCTTCTTTCCATATGGGAGTTCAAGACGTTCGAAAAGTATCTCTCCGAGCTGTTTAGGGCTGCTAATATTAAAAGTTTCTCCAGCTAAATCAAAAATGGTTTGTTCAATCATTTTTAACCGATGTGATAAATCTTTCTTCTGTTTTTTTAACTCTTCTTGATCTACTAAAAGACCTTGATATTCCATGGTCGCCAATACTTCAGATAATGGAATTTCGATTTCTTCTAAGAGATGAAGTTGTTCTTGTTGTTTTAATGTTTCAATTTGTGAATTTCTTAATTGATAAATAGCTTTCGCTTTGGATGCGATATGCTTAAAATAAACCTCTTTCTCGGGAAGTCCCTTTTTCGCACCTTTTCCATAGATATTATCATCATATTCAATATCTTCATAATCAAATGCAGAAACAATCCGTTTGAATTCTTCTTTACCCAAATGCGAATTGATTAAATAAGCAGATAACAGTAAATCAAAAGTCACGCCTTTAAAATCTTGCTCATGCCAAAGTAAATAAACTTTCGTTGCTTTATAATCATAGGTCCACTTTGATATCGATGGATTATTTAAATAATCAATCCATACTTTCGACTCATAGAGATGATCTGATAAGATATAATGATTTTCACCGTCTGATAATCCGATACCCCAAAGTTCAGCCTTATGATAGTTATAATCAGAAAACTCAAAGTGAATCGCTAAATCATTTGTTAAAACTTTTTTAAGTTTTTCTTCATCATCGATGATGGTATATTCCCATGAAGACGAGGTTGGAGCTTGATCCATTTTTTTCACAAATACATGAAGATCAAGTGATTGAAAAAAACTTGCCAGTTCATTTAACTTTGTATCTTGAATGTTCAAGTCATGAAGTGTCACATCAATTTGTGCATCACAATCAATGGTGACAAGTTTCTTCGAAAGTTTTGCAAGTTCTTCATGTTCGACAATGCGTTCACCTAATTTGCCTTTAATTTCATTTTTATGGGCAAGCACATTTTCTAATGTGCCATATTCTAAAAGCAATTTAATCGCTGTTTTTTCACCAACACCAGGAATTCCTGGAATATTATCCGATGGATCCCCCATTAACGCTTTTAAATCGATCATTTGATGGTGTGTAAGCTCATATGTTTCTTTTAATGTTTTTGGGTCAAAAGAATGAACTTCTTTCATCCCTTTTTTTAAAAGGTTTACGGTAATATGATCATCCACTAATTGGAGTAGGTCATGATCTGACGAAAAAATTTCAACGTGATAACCTTCTTGTTGACCACGTTTCGCCATCGTTCCAATAATATCATCTGCTTCATAACCAGCTTTACTATATTGTTTAATACCTAATAAATCGATATATTGATTAATCAAAGGGATTTGTTGGGCAAGTTCTTCAGGCATTTTAACTCGTCCAGCTTTATAACCTTCATATGCAAGATGTCTTTTTGTTGGTTCCTTCGTATCAAAAGCAACTAAGGCTTCTTTGACATCTTCAGTGATAATCTTTTCAAACATCCCAACAAACGCGAATAATGCATTCGTATAAACACCTTTGGTGCTTTGCATCAGGGTTGCTCCTGGATATGCTGTCGCATAATATGCGCGAAAAAGAATGGAGTTTCCATCAATTAAAATCAATTTTTTCATGTCATAGTCTCCTTCAAGTGTATTCTAACATGGTTTATTTAAGAAATTTCCCACGACATTTGTGGATAAAAATAAGGGTCACCGAATCCGGAATTGACCCTTGCCTTTCCCTTTACCCTTCTTTTTGGGGGCTTGAGAAAGCATTTGATTTGGATTTCTTTGCAAACTCTCAAGTTGCTTTTCATCCATATTCATCATTTTTTTCATCATCTTTTTTTGGGTATCTAGAGCTTGTCGTAATCGGTTTAAATCACTAACACTCATGCCAGCACCTTTGCTGATACGCTCTCTTCGACGACTCGATTGATCAATCAATTTTGGATCTTTTCTTTCAGCTTCAGTCATCGAAGTGATTAAGACCCCCATTTTCTCAAATTCACGATCATCAATGTTTGCTGCTGCATCTTTGATATTTTTCATACCAGGTAAAAAGCCTAATACTTTACTCATCGATCCCATTTTTTTAATCATTTTAAATTGTTTGAGTAAATCATTATAATTGAATGAATCACTCATCAATTTATCCATCATGCCAGTAGCTTCATCTTCATCAATCGATTCAGTTGCTTTTTCAATTAAAGTTAAAACATCACCCATACCAAGAATTCTAGATGCCATTCGTTCTGGGTGAAAAACTTCAAAAGCATCCATTTTTTCACCAGTAGATGAAAACTTAATGGGAATTTGTGAGACTTCACGAATCGATAAAGCTGCACCACCTCGAGTGTCCCCATCCATCTTTGTCAAAATAGCTCCAGTAGCATCTAATTGATCATGAAAGCTTTTCGCAATATTTGCAGCATCTTGACCAGTCATCGCATCCACAGTTAATAAAATTTCATTGGGTTTAGCTATTTCTTTAATATCCACGAGTTCTTGCATCATGACTTCATCGATATGCAATCTTCCGGCTGTATCAATAATCACCACATCGTAATGTTTTTCTTTAGCATATAGAAGCCCATTTTTTACGATGGTTCTCGCATCGATAAGACCTTGTTCAAAAACTTCAACATCAATGCCTTTACCTATCGTTTTTAACTGTTCAATAGCCGCAGGACGATAAACGTCAGCTGCAATAAACATGACTTTTTTCTTTTCTGCCTTACGGATATAAACCCCAAGTTTACCAATGGCTGTTGTTTTCCCTGATCCTTGTAAACCAATGGTCATAATGGTGGTTAACCCACTTAAGTTATATCTTAAGCCTTCAGTATCGTCACCCATGACACGTTTTAATTCATCATGGACAATTTTAACGACCTGTTGGCCTGGATTTAACCCTTTGAGAATTTTTTCGCCAACAGCTTTTTCTTTGACATTTTGGATAAAAGTTTTAACAACTTTAAAATTGACATCAGCTTCTAAAAGCGAGAGTCTGACCTCTCGCATCATCTCGTCGATATCAGATTCATTAAGTGCACCACGTCCTGTTATACGGCGCATGGCCATCTGCAGGCGTGAACTTAAACTGTTTTCTACCATATTTCATCCAACTTTCGCAAGGCATCAAGTAATGTTAAATCTCCTGATGTTTTAATTTTTTTAATCAATGCTAAACGTTGATTTTTCAGTGTTAAAAGTTTTAATTTTTTTTCAAAATCTAAAAGATGTTGTTCCACTTTTTTTAGATGATCAAAAATGGCATTTCGACTCACTTTATAGAGTTCAGAAATCTCTTGAAGTGAATAATCTTCAATATAATAATACTCAAAATAAAGCCGTTGTTTCTCAGTCAATAAAGACTCATAAAAATCAAATAATTGATTCAAATATTCTTTTTTATCTAAAGTCTCCATGTCTACTCCTTAAAAGAAATCCTTGAAAAGTCCATAAATATATTGTTCAATATCGAACATCACTAAATCGGTAATCTTTTCACCTAATCCAACATATTTGATAGGTAAATCATAAAGATGTCTAATGGCTAAAACAATACCACCTTTAGCTGTTCCATCGAGTTTGGTTAAGATAATACCTGTAACTTCGGTTGCTTCTTTAAAGACTTCAGCTTGACGCATGCCGTTTTGTCCAGTCGTCGCATCAATCACGAGAAGTGTTTCTTGAGGTGCGCCAGGAACGACTTTTTCAATGACACGCTTCATCTTTGATAGTTCTGCCATTAAATTGACTTTTGTTTGTAATCTACCCGCAGTATCGCATAATACAAGATCATATTTTTCTTTTAGTGCTAAATTGAGAGCATCAAAAATCACAGATGAAGGATCAGATCCTTCTTTTTTTGTGAAAACAAAAGTCTCACTTCTCTTTCCCCATTCGACGAGTTGATTAATCGCTCCAGCGCGGAATGTATCTCCTGCAACTAACATGACTTTTTTACCCATATCTTTATATTGTTTTGCAAGTTTTCCAATCGTTGTTGTTTTACCAACACCATTCACACCGACGAACAAATAAACATTGAGTTTATCTTCATCATAATGGAGTTCAGTATCGACTAATTCATCTTTTAAATAAATCTCAAACATTTTATCCACGATTATTTCAGATAAGTCGTTAGGGTCTTTAATCTCTTGGTCTTTCACTTCTTTTCGAAGTTGTTCCATAAAATAGATGACCGTATCGACTCCAATATCTGCTTGAATAAATACATCTTCAAGCGCATCGAAAAGGTCATCATTAATGGTTTGGCTTTTCGCTAAAATTGCTTTTAGTGATGCTAAATTTTCTTTACTTTTATGTAATCCTAAGGCATACCGATCGTCTTTCGGCTTACGCCCAAATAGTTTCTTAAATAAACCCATGCTTTCACTCCTAATTCTTTGACTATTATACCATAGATAAAAAGAAAACCGAAAGACTATTCTTTCGGTAATGCTTTCACAAAATCAGTGAGTTTATCATAATTGAGATGTTCACTCATTTCATCTAAATATTCAAGATAAATAATCTTCCGATTTCCATCTAAAACGAAGACGCTTCTAGCTTGTAATCTTAATTCTTTAATGTTGGTTCCATATTGATTTGCAAAATCAAGTTCACGGTGATCGGATAATGTAATCACATTGTCTAATCCTGCATTTCCACACCATCTTGATTGTGCAAATGGTAAATCATTTGAAATCGTAATCACTAAGACATCGTCTCTCGACACTAAATCTTGGTTAACTCTTCTTGTTTGTGTACTGCATACTGATGTATCCAACGATGGCACAACGTTTAACACAATATACTTCGCTTTATAATCACTCAACTTTTTTTCTTCTAAATCTTGACTCAATGCTTTAAAGTCTGGCGCAATGTCTCCGACTTTTTTAACAGCACCTAAAACAGTAATCGGATTGTTTTTAAATGTTTTCATAATCTATCACTCGCTTTCTATAATTATTATAGCATTGCTAAATTTTTGTGAGGTAAGATTTGCTTAAAGAGAGAACCTCCCAAAAAAGCGGGAGGTTCTTCCTGTTAGGGCGTGCACTTCATATGCACTTATAAAGGGGAAAGTATGACGTGTTATCTTACTTTCATCTTATCACGAAAGATTAAGAAATAAAATGTTATTC
>DITP01000055.1 GCA_002422135.1 Acholeplasmataceae bacterium UBA6181 | reverse complement strand
TTAAGACATACAAAAAGAGTGAGTGGTCTATCGTTTTTAGCGGTAACTTTAGTGGATGTTTTATCTGGCCTTGATGAACTTAAGATCGTCAATAGTTATGAACTGGATGGCCATACCATCGATTATATTCCTGCTGAAATTGAAGACTTTAATCGTTGCAAGCCCAATCTTATCGTCATGCCAGGTTGGCATGAAGATATTACGAAAGTCACATCGCCTTATGAATTACCCATGAATTGTCAAAAATATTTAAGAAAGATTGAAGAATTAGTTGGGGTAAGGATTGCGATGTTTTCGGTTGGACCTGATCGATCTCAAACTATTTTAGTAGAAAATATATTTTAGGAGTACATATGATCAAACGATACCAAAGACTTGTTTTTAAAAAACTATGGAGTGATAAACATCGTTATGAAGCGTTTTTAAAGGTCGAGCTTGCTTGTCTTGAGGCATGGCACAAGCTCGGTCTTTTTGACCATGAAACACTTGAGAAATTACGATTAGCAACTTTTGATCTAAAGACCATTCATGAGTTAGAATTAGAAACGAAACATGATGTGATAGCATTCACTCGTGCAGTTTCTAAATCACTAAAAGATGAGAAAAAATGGTTTCATTATGGTCTAACATCTACGGATGTTGTCGATACTGCTCAATCACTCATTTTAAGAGATTCAAATGTCATCTTAAAAAAAGATATTAAAAACTTATTAAGTATCTTGAAAAAATTGAGTTTTCAATATAAAGATACTTATACCATTGGTAGAACGCATGGAATTCATGCTGAAATAACGAGTTTTGGTTTAAAATTTGCACTTTGGTATAGTGATTTAAACCGCTTAAGTGAAAGTCTATTTATGGCAATGGATGGCGTCGAAGTTGCTAAGTTATCTGGAGCTGTGGGTAATCATAGTTCTAATTCAGTTGAATTTCAATCGATTGTTTCAGATATTTTAAACTTAAAATCTGCGAATATCTCCACTCAAACACTTCAAAGAGATCGACATGCATTT
Organism: Acholeplasmataceae bacterium UBA6181; assembly: GCA_002422135.1. Classification (GTDB taxonomy): domain Bacteria; phylum Bacillota_I; class Bacilli_A; order Acholeplasmatales; family Acholeplasmataceae; genus UBA6181. The sequence goes on along the minus strand of DITP01000055.1, from coordinate 3,086 downwards.
TATGTGTCTCAACTTGCATTAGTTGGATCTGAATTGGAAAAGATTGCACTTGAGATTAGACATTTATCACGGACAGAAGTTAGAGAAGTCTCTGAGAAATTTAGTGAGAATCAAAAAGGCTCATCCGCGATGCCACATAAGAAAAATCCAATTTCTAGTGAAAATATCACAGGATTATCCAGAGTGTTAAGAGGATATATGGTGACAGCTTTCGAAAATATTCCGTTATGGCATGAACGCGATATCTCACATTCATCTGCTGAAAGAATCATTTTAGCGGATGCGACAACGCTACTAGATTATATGCTCATTCGTATGACAAATACCCTAGAAGGGCTAGTTATTAATGAAAAACAAATAAGCCAAAATATTGAGCTCACTTATGGTGTCATCTTTGCTCAAGAGGCTCTTAATCAGTTAATCAAATCAGGCATGAACCGTGAAGATGCTTATGATTTAATTCAAAGATTGGCACTCCATTCTTTATCGACAAAAACGCATTTTAAAGATCAACTTCAGTCACATCAAGAAGTCTTATCTCATCTTTCATTGGAACAGATTGAATTAATCTTTTCCAAAGAAAAATATCTAAGATATGTAGATGAGATTTATGAGAAAGTGTTTCAATAAAAACGATAACGTTTATCGTTGATAAAGACCTTTAATTATGCTATAATCATGAAGAATGTTCCAAGGAGGAAAGAAGTATGGCACAAAAAAAATATAACGCATTAGAACCGCAAGTTAGCAAATGGACTTATATCATTATCGGTTTTATCATCGTCTTAATCATTGGCTTACTGATTGGTCTTCAACCAAGTAACCGTGAAAAAATATTTGTAAGTTATGATTTAGTCGCAAATGAGGATTTTACAGAAGATCACCCATTTTATGAAGTATCTTATCGTAGTTCACTTTTTAATAAAGGTTTAGATAAGATTTTAGAAGAGGAAGAAATTATTTTCCTGTATGTTGGTTATAACGGTTGTGCACCATGTAATGCACACATCGGAGCTTTCCAAAAATACTTTTTCAGTGAAAATGTTGATGATGTGGTGGATCGCATATACTATTTTAATGCAGCAGCTAATGAAAAAGATTTTTATGCACTCTATGATAATGTCGTGGGAATTGGTGAAGAAACACCTCAACTTCTCTTAATTATCAATGGTGAAATTGTGAAGAAGTTTACCGTCCAAAGTGCAGATAATCTTCAAATCATTAATAGTTCAGTTAAAACATTCTTTATGGATGCATTAAAAGAAATTGAAAATGCCTAAAAAAGCACTCGGTGCTTTTTTTTGAAAGGATGTAGAAATCAGTGATTGAACAAATTAAACATAAAATCAAAAGAGTTTTAGAAGAACAACTCAATATCGAAGATGTGATCATAGAAGAACCAAAAAGAGGAAATGCAGATATTTCAATTCCTTTATTTAGTTTTGCTAAAAAAATGGGAGTCGCTCCACATGCCGTTTATGATCGTTTTCTAATCATCCAAAATCTTGTCGATGAGATTGATCATATCGAATTTTTAAATGGATTTTTAAATATTTATGTGAAGCGTAAAGTCGTTGCTAAAAAGATTATTCATCAAATCCAAGTCGAAAAAAATCAATATGGTAATCAAAGTGAAGGTCAAGGACAAACGATTGTGATGGATTATTCCTCACCCAATATCGCGAAAAGTTTTGGTGTTGGACACTTACGAAGTACAGTCATCGGGAATTCAATCAAAAAGATTTATGAAAAACTCGGATATCAAGTTATTGGCGTCAATCATTTAGGTGATTGGGGAACCCAATTTGGTAAAATGATTGTTGCCTATGAAAAATGGGGTAATAAAGAAGCAATTGATCAAAATCCAATAGAAGAACTTCAAAAGCTCTATGTGAAGTTTCATGATGAAGAAGAAAGAGATCCATCACTTGAAGATCAAGCAAGAGAAGTATTTTTAAAATTAGAAAAAAATGATTCACATTACAAAGCATTATGGACATGGTTTAAAGATGAATCCATGAAAGAGTTCATGGCAATGTATGATTTCTTGAATGTATCTTTTGATTCTTATGACGGTGAATCTTTTTATAATGATAAGATGGATGCAGCCATTAAAGAGTTAGAAGATCACAACCTATTAAAAATAGACGATGGTGCAACCATTGTAGATTTAGGGGAAGATTTACCACCGGCTTTAATCAAAAAGTCTGATGGAGCCACCCTTTATATGACACGTGATTTAGCAGCGTTACTTTATCGGGCAAAAACATATCATACGCATAAGGTTTTATATGTTGTCGGCAATGAACAACAACTTCATTTTAGACAACTTCAAAAACTTACCCAACTGATGGGTTATGATTTTGAAGTTGTGCATGTTAATTTTGGTTTAGTCATGATTGATGGAAAGAAAATGTCCACGCGTGGTGGTAAGTTTAAACGTTTAGAAGAAGTGATTATTCAAGCCATCCATGATGCGAAACAATCGATTAGTGAGAAAAATCCAGATTTAAAAGATAAAGATCAAGTGGCAAAAGCGGTTGGTATTGGTGCTATCATCTTTAATGACTTGAAAAATGAACGTCATTTGAATGTTGATTTTAGCTTAGATAATATGTTGAAGTTTGAAGGACAAACTGGACCTTATTTACAATATACAGGGGTTCGGATTCATTCCATCTTAAAAGATCAAACCATCGATCACCACAAAGTGAATTTATCTTACTTTGAAGAAGATCATTACTTTGAAATCATCAAGCTTCTCGCACAGTTTCCAATGATGTTAGAAAGAGCGAAAGACTCTTATATGCCTTCGGTTATCGCAAGATACTTATTAAATCTTGCGCAAGGATTCAATAGTTTTTATGGGAAACAACGTATTCAAGTTGAAGATGAAGGGCATCTTATGGCGAACCTCTTATTCTTAGAGTCGATTGAAATTGTGTTAAAAGAAGGTTTAAGAATTTTAGGGATTGAATCTTTAGAAGAAATGTAAGTTTTGACTTGATAGAAAAAATAAGATATGATATCATAACTTTGCTTGCTAAAAGCAAAGTTTTATCCCCCGCGTGATGAAATTGGTAGAC
>DITP01000003.1 GCA_002422135.1 Acholeplasmataceae bacterium UBA6181 | reverse complement strand
TGGTGTGTTCATAAATGCTTGCTCAGCAATAGAAACAACAATTTTATTATTTAATTTTTTGGGGATTTCAACTTGTGTTTTCGATGAACGATACCCAATAATCTCTACCCCGCCACTTACATTCTTGATAACAAATGCTTTGTCTGGAGTATCGATATTAAAGGCAAATATTGAAAATGCAAACACAAACAATCCTGCGAGTGCAATCCAAATATTAACGGTTTCATGATCACTAAAATAAAGAATAATTCCAAAAAATAAAACAAAAAATGAAACAACAAGCATACCTGTAATTGGTAACCAAGTCACACCATTTAAATATGGTAGCATCGTACTAAACGGAATAATGATTAAAACCGAAAGAAATAGTAATACCAAATTAAAGCGATATGGGAATCCTGATTTATCCCAGTAAAGATTATTCAAAATCAGTGTTGTCGCAAGTAAAGAAACACCAGATATAAATAAACCAATCCAAAGATAATTTGTAAGAAACCCCACTAAAAATGAAACTAATAATATAAAAATATTAATCACTAGTGATAAGAAATTGAACTTTTGATAAAAAACTTTCTTTTTTGACTTAAGATCGCCATCAAATGAACCGTTTTTATAATAACTTAATGCTTTATTGTAGTCTCGCTTAACACCTTGTCCAAACTCATATTTTAAACCTTCAACATAATCCGGGTGTTCATCTCTCATATGTGTGGATAATCGAATCCGTTTTTTAAACATGTGACACCTCCATTGGCACTAAATAAGCATAAATAGTGTGATTAGCGCTAAAATCAATAAAAATAATGTGGATAAAAATACGACAATATAATAAAATTTTGGTATTTGATCATCCTCTACTTTTTTCATGTAGTGATAATAATCAAGTTTAGGGCGCTTTCCTACAATCATGAGTCCAAAAGTCTTAACACCATGTATAAATGGAGATAAAATGTTATGATTATAGACAAACATAACCCATGCAACGGTTAATTCAATCGCAAAAGCAAGCCATAAAGCGTCCCCAACTGCCATTAAACTAATTTCCCATTGCCACAATAAACCAAACCCTACGAGAAGAATATTAATTACCATCATCACTAATGCTGTAGTCAAATAAAATCTTCTCTTTTTCTTTTTTCTTACTTTATCATTTTCGATTTCTTTTTTAACTTCTTCTTTAAAATCAAGTTCTGGTTGATCTTCGATAAGAAAATCGTTTTCTTTATTTTCAACAAATTTAAATTTTGTATTTGACAAATCTATTTCGCTCCTTCATTTATGCCACATAATTCTTCAATTTGTTTACAAGCAGCATAATAATATTTGTGTGGATATTTTTTTATTGGACATAAGAAGTATACCATGTTTTCACTTGCATGATATCCAATATTAATTTGAATTAAGAATTGCCAATTACTTTTATAATTGATGATTTGTTGAATTTCTTCGATTCTTTTATCGCTAAAATCTGATACTCTTTTGAAATTTAACATGATTTGTTTTTTTGTTTTAAATCCTTGGGGTTCAATCCTATAAATACGTTTAATATCTTCATCAAGTTCATCAGAAAAAAACGATAGATCTTCACTCTTCGTAATAACGATAACAAAAAGTGTATCACCTAAATGTAGTTCTTCATTTGTTTTTCTTTTAAACGCGTAGTAAATCATGAACTCATGACGATCGACAAACAATGTAAAGCCTTTATTCTCAATATCTTTAAGCCAAGAAGACGTAAATAACTTACCTTTAATCTTTTTAGGACCAACCTCTTCTACAATCATTTGTAAATATTGTACATGCATGTGATAGTAATTGAATTTACCTTTAAAATAGCTGACAAAAAAGAGATCAATCATCAGAATGGGCAAAAAAATAGCTGATAGAAGTTCAATATTGATTTCCAAGATTTGATAAAGAATGAAAAACATGATTACAAGTATACTGAATGGCACGATGACAAAAAAGAGAAAAGAATTTCTCTTTTTTTTGTAATCGTATAATTTTTTAATCATGTGATTTATTTGGGTTGCCATATGCCATAAAGTGTTGCTCGTTGTGTACGTGTGAATATATCACCGTTCACAAACCATTCACCAGTTCCATCGCTTCTCGTGTTCCAACCCATAAAACTATAATCATTGGTATCTTCTAGGATTGTAAAATTAACGATGCTACCATATGCAACTGTTCTTGAAGTTGGACTTGATGGTCCTTCACCTTCGATAGGATAATTGGCTCTAAAAGTCACGACAACAGAAATCGTACGCCAGTGTGCATAAAGATTTAAATCTTCATATACATTTTGCGGTAAAACTTGCAATCCTGGATCACCAGGAATTGTTGAAGAACTATCTACCCAATCATAACGATACCAAGCTATAAATATATAACCCGTTCTCTTTGGTTGAGGTAATACCTTGTTTTCACCTGGTACAAACGTTGTTGGATATGCTGTGTCAGGCATTGTTCCACCATTTAAGTCATAAATAATATCAAATAACATAGGTGCCCATCCAGCATATAAAACAATTGAAAAATCGCCAACAATATCATTCTCAAAATCCCAAGGTTCTGTCCAATTTAAATCCTTAAACCATCCAGTGAACATGAAACCATTTCGTGAAGGTTCTTCTGGTGCTTCAATTTTTGAATTAGGCACTAAATCAAGATAAGAGTCAACAAGTGTAGCTCCAGAGTTTGCAGTAAAAAATACAACATTGACTCGAACGTCAGTCATCTTTTGATCTTGACAACCAGCGAGTAAGAATACGAAAGCAAGCAGGAGTAAAGTAGTGTACAATTTACGCATGTTTACACCTCCTCTACTACAGTTTTTTCTGTAGTATCCTTGTTTTTATCAATTAATGTATATTCTTTTTTTAAAATTTCAAACTCTTCATTATTCGCATACACCATATGTCCGGGTGCTATTTCTCTTAATGAAGGTTTATCAGTACGATAATTGTGTTTTGATGGATCATAGTTGATACGTTTTCTGCCTTTTTCATAATCTGGATCTGGTTGTGGAATTGCAGATAAGAGTGATCTTGTATATGCATGCATTGGATGTGCGAATAATTCTTGACTTGGTGCAAGTTCTACAATTTTTCCATAATACATTACAGCAATCCGATCACAGAAGAATCGTACGACAGATAAGTCATGGGCGATAAATAATATGGTTAAGCCTAATTCTTCTCTTAAATCTGTTAACAAGTTGATAACTTGTGCTCGAATCGAAACATCAAGTGCTGAAATAGGTTCGTCAGCAATAATAAAGTTTGGATTCATAATTAAAGCGCGAGCAATACCAATTCTTTGACGTTGTCCGCCACTGAACTCATGAGGATAACGTGCTGCATAATCCGCAGATAAACCTACAAGTTCTAATACTTTCGAAACTTGTTCTGCAATCTCATCATCAGAATATCCGCCTAAAATCGTCAACCCTTCACCAACAATTTCCTTAACTGTCATACGAGGATTTAATGAGGAAATCGGATCTTGGAAAATCATTTGCATCTTACGTGAAGCTGCAAGTGCTTCTTTAGATCTATTGATAGTCTTTTTATTGCGAATTTCGTCTTTCTCAAAACGAATCTTTTCTTTACGATCTAGTTTTATACGATCTAGTTTTTCTTTTAGACTTTTCACATCTTCTTGAGTTGTGTCAAGTTTTGGTAAATTGTTAATCTTTTCTTTTGTTTCTGTTTGTATTTGCTTAATTTTTTCTTGAAGCTTTTTAACTTCATTTTGATGTTTAGCTTTAAGATCTAAAATATCTTTTGCAATCATCGATTTGTCTGGAGCTTGAGAAGCTTTAATATCTTGTTGATATTGAGATTTTCGATTAAGTGTTTTTTCTTTTTTGATTTGCTTTAACTCATTAATTTTTTTGTTAACTTCATTTTTAGGTAAACGAGTTTTTTCAGCCTCTTCAATGAGAGGTTGGTACTTGTGTTTTAAACTATCGAGGTTTTGCTTATGCTCTTCGTTTAAACTTGCAATACGCTTTTGAATAGTCTCCTTCGTTAAGGCTGCAGAGTCTTTTAGGCCACTTAATTTATGATAATAAGTTGTGGTTTGGATTGTGACTTCGTTTTTATATTCGCGTTCAATTTCATTTTCCATTTGGCGCTCTACTGCATTCTTATTAAGTGTATATTCATATTGGATCTTTGCAATATCGAGTGTAAATAAGCTTTTTAATTGATAAAGATCAGCTTGATATTTATTAATTGGCTCATTCGCATCTTTCATTTCATTTTTTAATTTCAAGTTAAGATTTTCTATATCTTGTTTAATATATTCAATCTTGTCATTCGCTTCAGATTTAATCTCATAAACTCGAAATTTACTTGGGTTTAATTTTAAGATATCTTCTTTTGCTTGTTTTTTAATTTTTTGAATATTTTGAATATTCCCACCATATCCAGCACCAATACGAATACCATTTAAATCAACGGTTCCATCTGTAGGATTATAAAGTTTAATAATAGTACGTCCAGTTGTGGTCTTTCCACATCCAGATTCTCCAACTAGCCCAAATACTTCTCTTTTATAAACATCAATTGAAACATTATCGACAGCTGGGATTGTCAATTTATTTTTACCAACACCAACATAAAAATATTTCTTTAAATTTTTTACTTCTAAAACCTTTTGGCTATAATCGACAGATTGATTTAATTGTTTGCTCATTTCTTCACCTTCCCTCGATTATTTTTAAGTGTTTGTACCGCTTGAGGTGGTTCGACTTTAGGTGCATCCGGATGTAATAGCCAAGTAGCTGCATAATGAGTATCTGTAACTTTAAATAGCGGTGGTTGTTCCTCAAAATCAATTTCAAGTGCATATTTATTTCTTGGTGCGAATGCATCACCTTTTGGCGGATAAATCATATTAGGTGGAGTCCCTGAGATTGCATCTAGTTTTTTAGATGTTGCTAGGTTAGGCATCGATGATAAAAGTGCCCATGTATAAGGATGTTTAGGGTCATAAAAGACTTCATCTGCTTTTCCAATTTCTACAATTCTACCCGCATACATCACAGCAATTCGATCTGCCACGTTTGCGACAACACCGAGGTCATGTGTAATAAAAATAACCGACAAATTTCTTTGTTTTTTTAAATTATTAATCAGTTCGAGAATTTGTCCTTGAATCGTAACGTCTAACGCAGTTGTTGGTTCATCACAAATTAAAATCTCAGCATTATTTGCAAGTGCGATAGAAATAACAATACGTTGTCTCATACCACCGGAAAACTGGAATGGATATTGTTTATAACGTTTGTCTGCGTTTGGAATTCCAACTGATTCCATAAGTTCAATGGCGCGTTTCTTCGCCATTTCATCAGGCATATCAAGCTTATAGCGTAACGCTTCTGCAATTTGATTACCAACAGGGATAATTGGATTTAGGGAACTCATAGGGTCCTGGAAAATCATTGAAATTTTCGTCCCACGAATTTCATGAAATAACTCTTCATTTAATTGAAGTAGGTCACGACCTTGATACATAATCGATCCACCTTCATAGATCGAATTACCCGCTAGTAAACCAATAATTGCACGCGAGGTAACACTTTTACCTGATCCGGACTCACCAACAATCGCCAATGTTTCACCTTTATATAAATCAAAAGAAACACCACGAATAGCATTAAGAATTCCATATTGTGTTTTAAAAGATATCGCTAAGTCTTTGACTTCTAATATTTTCTCTACCATTATTCAACACCTCTCAATGATGGATTAAATGCATCGCGTAAGCCATTACCAAAAAGGTTGAAAGCAATCATCAAAATAGCAATATAAAGCGATGGATAAATCAATAAATGTGGATGAACTTGCATAATTCCTTGTCCTTGCTGAATAAGCATACCTACGCTAACTGCGTTGCTATAATTAATGATTCCTAAGAATGAATAAGATGCTTCAGTAAATACGAACGCTGGTATTGCAAGTGCATAACCTGTAACGATGAGTCCTAATGTATTAGGAAAAATATGTTTAAACATAATTCTACCGTCTGACGCACCAAGTGTACGAGCAGCTAATACATATTCTCTGTTTTTAAAACGATAGAACTGCATACGTCCAGTTCCATATGATCCTATCCAACCAGTAGCCGTAAATGCCAAGACAATGACCCACAGAGCTGAGCCGAATCTTAAAATAAGCAGTGTCAAGACAGATAAAAATGGAATAGATGAAATGATTTCGACGAATCTATCAAATATTAAATCAAGGATTCCGCCATAATAACCTGCAATTGCGCCTAATATGAGACCGACGATAGAGTTAATAATGAGGACAGATATCGCCATTAATAATGAAATTCGCGCACCTTTCCAAATCTCAGTGAATAAGTCTCCACCTCGTGATGTTGTTCCAAACCAAAAATACGTATCTTCTGGTCTTTGATCCAAAGATGCCATAAATTGATTTATTCTCACTTCATATTGAAAATATGGTTCATCAGGATTTTGAAGATTAGGACTTTGTTTAATTGCTAAAATATCGATAATATAATTTTTAGCCATATATTCATCGAACTGTTCTTTTGTAAGTGTTCTTCGTACTTCTCCAAGTGGATCATTATTTGTACCATTTATCGCATTTTCATCCATAATACCAAAATATCTTTCTGGCATATAAGATGTGATGTAATTGATATAACGGTAATAATCAACTTTTACGGTGATTTGATTAACATTTACATAGTCCGGATGATTAGGATCGTCTAGAAGTTCTTGTGGCATGCCTTCTAAGATAATGCCTTCACCAAATTCTGAATTATACATATAAATAAGGAAACGTTTCCCACGACTAATGGTTTTAGTTCCATCAAAAATTCCAAGTTTTTCAATTCCAGGGATACGTGGTGTTAAATAACCAAGACGTGCAGCATTCGTTGGATTATCTTGAACAAGTGTATATTTTTTCATGTATGGTCCAAAGAGAATAAAAAACATGATGATACAAATGATCACAAATGCTACAAGTGATGCTTTATTTTTCTTGAATCGGTTCCAAGAATCTCGATAATAACCAATCTCTTTTGTTTCAAGTGGTTGGTCTACAATACGTTCATCTTCTTCTCTAATGAGAACGAGTTTGCTCTTATCAATATCTATCATGATGCTATCTTCCCACTTCCCACACGAATTCTCGGGTCAAACAGTGTATAGGACAAGTCTCCGACAATTGCAGAAACTAAGAACAAAAACTGCCCGAATGTGTTTATTAGCATTAATAGCGCATAATCTCGCCCATTAAATGCCTCTAGGTATAAACGTCCTGTGCCGTCAACTCTAAAAATCTGTTCGGTAATAATACCACCACTCATCACACCAATGATACCGATAAAAATGCCTGGTAAAAAGGGGACAAGTGCATTTTTAAGTGCGTGTCGTTGCACAGCTTGTCGCTTTGTAAGTCCTTTAGATCTTGCTAATAACATATAATCTTGTGTTAATTGTTCAGTAAGCTCAGCACGTACGCTTCTGGCAAGGCCAGGTATCCCTGTAATAGTTAGTACAACAACAGGTAAAATATAGGTAGATAATCCGTAAATTAAGCCTCTTTCAGCAAATTCAGATGCAGTCGCAATCACGTGACTCGGAGCCCAGTGAAGCTGAAAGTAAAATACATATTGAGCGAGTACAGCAACGACAAAATAAGGCACTGAAATAAAGACCATGATTCCAATGGATATAATATGATCAGTCAATTTGTTTTTCTTCAGTGCAGCAAGTATTCCCAAACCAATCGCTAAAGGAATAGATAAAACATATGGAATAATATTGATCTTGATCGATGCGGGAATCTTACCAAAATATACACTCGAAACATCTCGACGATATATAATGGAAAACCCAAATGATCCATCTACAAAAATATTCCTAATCCAATAACCAAATTGCACGATAATGGGTTTATCCCACCCTTCACGAATCCGGTTTATTTCATACCAGTCATTCCCTTGAAAAATAGGTGGAATATAGTTATCTGGGATGAGTTTTATAAAAACGAAAAATAGAAATACAGTGATAAAAAATGTGATAAACATCAATCCCATTCTTTTGAGTAAGTATTTCAGCAACTTAAATCACTCCTTCTTGTACATTTATGCATATGTGAATATTAAATTAGTATAATATAGATATTATACATGTGCTTAAATTATAACATAAATATTTTTTTTGACAAAGAGAAAATTAGCAGGTATTTAAATAATTATAAAGTATATATTAAGCGTTGAGCTATTCCACAAAATTCTGAATATTTTATTCATGAAACCCACATATTAAGTAACCCATAAACAGTTCAAGGTTCAGTTACATAAAATCTAAAGAAACATTTATTAATCATTGTTATACACCACCCTATGTACTTGCACAAAATAATGCAGTATTAAATTAGTGGAAATAAAAACAATATTACTGTTTTAAAAAAACTTTTTTTATCGCATAAAAAATATGCCTGAGGAATAATCCCCAGGCATAAACAGTTATTTATGATGATTGTTAATTCTTATTGAAAATCAGGGTCAGTATTTAAATAACGATATCTTTGTGCACCCCAACCGAATGCTGATGAATAAGCAGGCCATGTGATTACAACATTATCAGCATAAACAGTAGCTGATGAACGTGTAACAGTTGGAACTAAAGTAGCATATTCAATAAAGACTCTTTCCATCGCTGCAACAATTGCGTAAACATCATTAGAAGCGCCTGCAAATGGTTCTGAAGCAGTACCATCGTAAGGAGAGTCATAGAAAATAACTAATGTAGAGATTTCATCGATCGTGCCTTTAAAGATTCCAGCAGGTTTAATGATTTCTCCAGAAACAGGATCTGTTTCAGCTTCTAAAGCTTCAAGAGTTAATTGGTGACCTTCAAGATCGTTTTCAACCAAATAATCTTCACCGAGTTCTAATAAATATTCATAAGTAGCTGTAAGATCTATTTCTACGATTTCACTTAAGTATGCGCCAAGGCCATCTTCAGTTGTCTTATCACCAGGTTGAGATAGACCTAAAGCACCGCCACCAATCCAGTTACCCATAAATGCGATTGCTGGGAATTGCCATTGGATACCATAAGATGCACCAAAACCAACAGAGTTAAGTGAAATATCAAAGTTCCAGTTACGAGTTTCAGCACGGTTAGCATCTGGAGCAGAGAATACAATATTAATAAGTAATTTATCTGCACCGAAAAGTGTTTCGTAATGATTCTTAACATAAGTAACTAATTTAGTTGAGAATTCATCATTTGCAGAAATAAGTTTAATTGATACCGGACCTGTGTTACCTTCAGCTACCCAAGCAGCATAAGCTTCATTAAAGAGTGCTTTTGCACGATCAGGAATATAACCTTCAGTTGATGGTTCAATACCAAATTCTTCTAGAATTCCTAAATGTGCAGGAGATTCTGAATAATATAATGGATCTTGAATATAAGCTTTGGTATCGAGCGGTACTGGAAGAAGTGATGCTGTATTTGGTGCATACACGTTATTCGCATAATACTTGCGATCGAATCCATAGAATAATGCTTGTCTGAATTTTACATCAAACATAATCGATGGTTGTTGATATCCATCTGCGCCAAGTTTTGATTCAGCTAAGTTAATAACTAAATATTGAGGATATCCATCCCAAGATTTATAAACATTTGGATCTTCCGCATATTGCGCATAATAATCTTGTGATAAACCTGCAACAGATAATACACCATTAGCAAATAATTGCATTCTTTGGTCGACATTATCAACAATTTGAACTACTTGTGATTTATAACTAATTGTTCCTTTGAGGACATAATCATAGTTCTTATTGAACACTAATTTTTGATTTTCGTCCCATGTCTTAAGAATATAAGAACCATAAGAAACAAACGGATTAGATGGTGTTCCATAAGTTGATTTTGTACGATCAGATGTGAGTGATAATTCATATAACGATGGGTGTAAAAGTCTTAGATCATTACCAAGTCCTACTGCAGTAGATTGAGCAACTGACTCAAAGAAATTAACTTTGAAAGTATAGTCATCAACGACTTCAAATCCAACTTCTTCCCATTCTCTTTCGCCTCTGTAATATTCATAAGAGTTTAAAATCGGGTAACCGTTCTTATTGGCATCTGTCTTATAGAAGATGGTTGAACGATAATTATTTTGTTTTGGGTCTAAAAATTGTTTAAGTGTATATTCAAAAGTGTGCGCAGTAATTGGAGTACCATCTTCAAATTTTAAGTCTTGGCGAATATGGAATGTCCATTCAGAGTCTTTATATGTTGTTGCTGCTTGACGATCATATTTACCATCTTCTGTTAAGTGCTCATCTCCAAATGAATCTACTGGATAACGAGTAGCACCAACAAGAATATAATGGTAATCAAGCGCTTCAACTGAAAATTGTTTTGCAATAATCTTTGAGAAATCACCAGGAGCATCAGCTACGCCTTTTTCGATCGCTGTATCCCAGTCAACTTCTGTAGAGTAAAGTGGTGTGACCATCATGTCAATCATTTGAGTTTCATGAGACCATTCATAAATCAGTGGGTTTAAGTTAAGTGATGAGTCAGAAGTAAGTGACCATACATAGGTTTCACCCGTAGAATAGTTAACCGCTTTAGAACTAATTGGTTCCCAATATGCATGAATAGTCGTAGACTCACTAATGGTTATCGGAAATTCAATTGGTTCAGTTTCTAACCATGTTAAACCTGGTTTTCCATAGAACCAACCTTTAAAGTAATAACCATCTCTTGTTGCTGCAACTGGAACATTTTGTACAGTTCCACCACCAGCTGGTAAAATAACTGGGGCGATTGTTTGGCTTGTCTTTGTATTAAAACGTAAAACAACGTTTTGCGTCCAACCAGCATATAAAGTGATATCAGCTGTTACAGGTTTAGTGAAATCATAAGCAACAGTTGCTGCTGCATCTGTAAACCAACCAACAAAACTCCAAACTTCGTCGCCTGTCTTCGTTGGGTCATTGACAGGTTCTTGAACAACTTGACCTTCTTCAACCGTAACGGCTGGAACTGCTGATCCACCTTGTGAATCAAACGAAACGGTAAAAGTTTTTGTCTGACATGCTGCAACAGTAAATGCTACAAGCATTATTAAAAATAATGATAATACTTTCTTTGGCATTTCTTTTCCTCCTACTATATATTGTTTGTTTAATTATATCATAAAAATAAAACTTCAATCTATTTTTTTTAGATAGGAATAGTAAAATGTGCTTTTAAAAGCCATTAAGTCTAGTTTATCAACAAAAACACATCAGATTTATGCAATTTACATGTGAAAAGTCGCGACTAATTTTACCAATCCATTTGAATATTTATTCAATGAACAAAAATTTAGATGTTACTATTTAACAAATTAATCAATTAAACTTATCTAAGATTTAATGATTAAATCATACATGTTACCAAAATAAATAATTTGTTCAAGTTCCGTATTTTTAAATGTATTGACATCTCTATATCGATACTTAAGAAGTCATTGGCAATAAATATATTTGTTTATTCTCTTTTACGTTACAACTTTTTTAACAAATTTAAAAATTTGTGTTTGAGTTGAAACATCCAATGCTATTGTAGATTCATCGCATATTAATGTATCTGATTAGTAAGCCAACGCAGCCGCAATAGGCTTTTTTCTCGTCCTATAGAATATTGGAATGAATAATCCTTAAATCTTAATCTAGCATAGGTAATACCAACACAATCTATGAGTTTAACTGCTCTTTATTGATCCAATGATTTTATAGAATCTTGAAAATTTGATATCGACAAAATTTATTGTACTCAATTTATAAAAAATACACCTAATTTGAATGAGTTTTCTGATTAGGTGTATCAATTATTAATTTATTCGTTTGTTGAGTAATCCATTGCTAAGTAGCGTTTGTACATTGCCCAACGTTTCTTGGCATCGCTTAAGTTTCTATCAAGAAGTTCTGCTGCATGATCAGGATTGATTTGTGCTAATTGTGCATAACGTGCTTCAGAGAGTAAGTAATCATGATATTTATCCCAAACTGGTTGTTTAGAATCAATAATGAATGGATTCTTTCCTTCTGCTTCTTTTCTTGGATCAAATCTAAATGTTGGCCAATAACCACATTCAGTTGCTAATTTCGCTTGAGCAAATGAATTTGATAATCCACCCTTAATACCATGTTCAATACATGGTGAGTAAGCGATAATAATCGATGGCCCTTCAAAACTTTCAGCTTCTTTGAATGCTCTAAGTACCTGAGCAGGAGATGCACCATGAGAAATTTGAGCCACATAAACATGACCATAACTCATCGCAATCGCAGCTAAATCTTTTTTCTTCGTATTCTTACCAGCTGCAGTAAACTTTGCAAT
>DITP01000053.1 GCA_002422135.1 Acholeplasmataceae bacterium UBA6181 | reverse complement strand
GGTTCAGTTAATGACATAATTCGAGCACCCGTTTTGGTGTAATATCCTTCAGGTACTGTAAAGGTTTGTCCATAAGCATTGTTAAACCGAACGGCTAAATTACGTGTCAATTCGAGGTGTTGTTTCTGATCATCACCAATTGGAACAATGTCAGCATCATAAAGCAATATATCAGCCGCCATAAGCGCTGGATAGGTTAATAAAGATGTTCTTATACCTTCAGCTTGTTTACCTTTTTTATCTTTATATTGTGTCATTCTTTCCATTTCACCGACATAAGCAGTTGATTCCATGACATAACCTAATTGAGCATGTTCAGGTATTTCAGATTGAACAAAAAGGTTAACTTTATTTGGATCTAATCCACAAGCTACATAGAGTGCAGCAACGCTTCGAATATTTTTCTTTAATTCTTGTCGATTTTGAGGAGTTGTAATAGCATGTAAATCAGCGATAAAAATGAAGAGTTCAGTGTCCTCTAATTCATCTTGTAATTTCACGAATTGCTGCAAAGCACCAATATAATTTCCTAATGTTAATTTGCCTGTAGGCTGAATGCCTGATAATAATCTTTTCATATGTTTTCCTTTCTGAAAAAATAAAACATCCTTAGAAAAATCTAAGGACGTATTTTATACGCGGTGCCACCTTAGTTCTAGATTAACATCTAGCACTTATGGATCAATTGATCCGTTTTGTTTGCTCCAAGGTCCATTCGCTCACTCGTCTCATCAGTTTTCACCTTCCACTGACTCTCTAAATCAACATCTATGAGTTACTCTTCCTCTTCATTGCAATTTCATTATAACTGAATATAGATTATTCTTCAAGTACTTTCTCTAGTTGATCAATCAAACTATTAAAACGTGTGATGACCGCCATGAATGTTTCTTTATTTGTTAAATCTGCTCCAGCTTTCGCAGCTTGGTTAACCGGATAATCACAACCACCAGACTTTAACAAACCTTTAAAGTTATCCATTGCACCAGGCACATTATTTTTTACATTTTCATAAATTTTTAATGAGGCACTGTAGCTGGTTGCATATTGATAAACATAAAATGGTGTGTGGAATAAATGAGGAATATATGCCCATACATATTGTTTACCATCTTCTTCAGTAATATCTAAATCGTAATAATGTTTGTATAAATCAATCATAATTTTAGATAAAGATTCATCGGTAATTGGCATTCCTTGTTCAACTAATTTATTCGCTTCAAACTCGAATGTTGCAAATAATGTTTGTCTAAAGAATGTTCCCATAATGCCATCAAGTGCTTTTTCTAATAGTGCGATTTTTTGATTCTTTGAGGTAGATTGGGAAATCAAATAATCAAGTAAACCATGCTCATTAAAGGTTGATGCGATTTCAGCAACAAAGATTGTATAATCTGCTGAAGCCATTGGTTGGTTTTCATTTGAAAATAAAGTATGTGCGCTGTGTCCAGCTTCATGAGCAAGAGTAAATACTGAATCAAGTGTTTCATCATGGTTTAACAAAATGTATGGATGATATCCATAAAAACCAGAAGAATAAGCACCTGTACGCTTACCATCTTGTGGGTATGCATCCACAAATCCATCTTTAACAGCATCTTTTTGGTGATTAATGAATTCTTGATCATATTTTTCAATCGATTTAAAGAAAATCTTTCGTGCTTCTTCAAATGAATATTTCGTATCATCTTTCGTAAGTTGTAAGAAACGATCATAAGTATGATATTTTTCTAAACCTAAAGCCTTCATTCTAAGTTTGATATATCGCTTAATTGAAGCAGTATTTTCATAAGCAACATCTTTTAAATTGTGGAAGACTGCTACAGGAATATTATTTCCAAATAATGCTGCTTCAAGTGCTGATGCGTAGTTTCGAGATTTAAAGTTTGCTGCAAGTTGTTGTAAAACTAAATTATAGGTACTCGCAAACGCTGTTTTATTGGTTTTATAGCGCTTAAAAGCAGCTTCAAAAATAAGTCTACGATCTTCAGCAGTTGGAACAGTTGGAATTAAAGAACGATAATTTGATTGTGTAATGGTTAATTCTTTTCCGTTACTTAAAGTAATCTTTTCATCAGGAGCATCCACAATTGCTAAACCTTGATAGAGCGATGACGGAATGCTACGTGTGGGTCCAAAATTGGATAAAATCTTTTCTTGTTCTGCTGATAAGACATGTTTTTGTTGGAAGAAGAGCTTTTGCATTTGAAAACGATAAGTACTTAAGAAATCATCCTTATTAATAAAAGCCATGATGTTTTCTTCACCGATCGAGATGAGTTCAGGAGAGACAAACGAAGTTTTTTGACTAAGTTGTGATAATAACAACAATAATTGTTGATATTTCGAAGAATTCACTTGATTCTTCAAATTTAAATCGCTACTTAAGTGAATGTAAGCATAAAGCTTATAAAGTAATTTAGATGCTTCCTCTTCAGCAAGATAAAACGCTTTAAAATCTTCAAAATTGTGGAGCTTGCCTTGAAACGAAGCGAGTTTCTCAATATGAGGTGGGAATTGTTTCAAATCATTTTCCCATGCTTCTAAATTTGGATAAAAAATAGATAAATCCCAGGTTGACATAGTATAGATCCTTTCATAGTCTTTTTCATCATTATAATGCATTTTGTAAGTTTTTCCTAATCGATGAAGTTGAAATATGGTAAATCATGATAAATGTCTAAACGAGTGTTGAAAAAACATCTAAATAATTATATAATTAAGCAGCAGGGAAATCCTGGATAGACACTTTACCATGTGCTATAGGCTGAAACCTATGCTCCAAGAAGGAGGAAGACAATGATTACAATTTTTACAACCCCAAGTTGCTCGTCATGTCGGAAAGCGAAAAAGTGGCTAGATGATCATAAGATTTCTTATCAAGAAAAAAACCTCTTCAATCAGCGGATAACAGAAGAAGATATTGACCGGATGTTAGAAAACGCTGAGAATGGCTTTGAGGACATTATTTCAACAAGATCAAAAGTATTCAAAGAACAAGATCTTGATGTTGAAGATATGCGCATTAGTGAACTCAAGGCGTTTATTATCGATAATCCAAGCGTTTTAAAACGCCCGATTATTATCGATGATGACAAAATGCAAGTAGGCTATAATGATGAAGAAATCCGCGTGTTTATTCCTAAGAGACTTAGAGAACTAATCATGTGTGTTGATTGCCCAATGGGTGAACATTGTGACTATCAAAGCGCATTAAAACGCTATTTTGACGAAATTAAAAAGGATCAGCAACAACATCAATAAAAAAAGGGAATCTTCGGATTCCCTTTTTTTATGCAGACTGTTGAAAAAGTACTTTTCA
>DITP01000004.1 GCA_002422135.1 Acholeplasmataceae bacterium UBA6181 | reverse complement strand
CGCAAGTTATTTTTTCAACTAAGGTCTTAAAGCCTGTTCTTATATAAGAAACAGAGAAAAAATTTTACCATCGAATTAAAATGGTTCTGGATTTGTAAATGTGAATATTTCTAAAGTTCTCGGATGCTTAAATGTCACTTTTTTAAAATGTAACATTAAACGACTTGCTTGTTTTCTTCCATAAAGCATATCACCTAAAACTGGAAATCCGACGGATTCTAAATGAACTCTGATTTGATGTTTCCTTCCACCATGGATATAGACATGAAGTCTTGTGGATTCTCCTTCGTTTCTTACAACTTCATATCTCGTTTTAGCTGTTTTTCCTTGTGGTGATATGACTTGTTTATTTGAATGTCGATCTCCGCCAATCGGTTTATCGATTTCTCCATTTTTTTCTTCTAATCTTCCATAGACGAGACATGCATACATTTTTTCAATCATTTGTGATTCAAATAAAAAAGATAAATAACTCATCGCTAAAGGATGTTTCCCAAAAATGACCATACCACTCGTATCGCTATCAATGCGATGGACAGGTAATACAGGGTATGGATAATCTATATTTTGATAATAGGCTGAAACGCGATTTGTCAAAGTATCAAAATTTTTTCCATCTTCATACACTAATAACCCAGATGGCTTATCGAAAATTGCAATATCATCATCTTCATACACACATTTCACTTCTTTTTTCATGGTCAAAGGAAAATCAGGGTGCAAACCTTTCCAATCAATTTCAATCAAATCATGGGTGTTTAAGCAATGATCAAAAGAATGAAATGAACCATTCACGGATAATTTTTTCTGCATCTGCAATAAATGGATTAGTTTTTTAGATAAATGGAAATAGGATAAAAAATCTCTTATTGATGTTTGATTAAATTTTTCAATAACAGAAATATTCAACAAGACGTCCACCTTTTTCTATGACATATTAATCAATTTACACAATCTTCGCCACAAGATGATTATATCAAAACATTCTCTATTTTTCGTATGAATTAAGTCCTGACTGTTAGAAAGCATTTCATACGACACAGTTTGTAAAAGTACTTTCATTTATAAATTACACTAAAAAAGATTATTTAATCTAGAATAGTAGTTTTTATAAAAAAATAGCCATATTCTATGATATGACTATTTATAAAGTTTTAGAGTGTTTTAAATGTTGAAAGAACTTTGACTTCTGGGAGTTCTTTTAAAATGTCATGATGATTGATTAACCATTGGCTGCTCGCATAAATATCCGATAGATTCGTATAGTTTTTACATGAGTTCCCTTCGAAATTATCTTTTGTCAAATAGTCAGTTCTCTTTATAATATCATCTTTCGATGCGTATTTATTTAAACCTAATAATTCTAAGGCTTCTATTGCTTTTTTATGTTTTCTTTTCATGAACATCACCCCACAAATTTATTTTAACATATCCCATGAATCTTGCTTTAAATTTGCTTAAAATATCGAAATATCTAAACAAAAGAGGGTTTCCCCTCTAAAAGACATTAAAGATAAACATAAATCCTAAAATAATCAATATTGATAGCGTATAGATTAGTGCATCTGCTTGAATAATACTTCTTTCATATCTTCTATTTAAGACATTAAGTGTCACTACAAACCTTTCAATAAAGCCGATATTTTCATCTTTACTCGTGACTGTATTCATTTCTATATCATCAATAGGACAGCGATCACCATACAGTATTTTGCATGTGTTTCGCATCAGTAAATAACCTGGTAAAAAGAATAAATATTCTAAGGACAGCCATTTTGGTATTTTTAAATGAAACCAATTAAATTTGGTGCCTAAAACAAAAATCAATACACCTCCAACTAAAATATATACCATTGACAATAAGTTTTCACCCGTAAAAAACTTCATATGCCCGATGTAATGATCAATAAATTCAGGATCATACGTGGTTTGATTCATCGCCGGAATAATAAAATGTTTTAATAAAAAACTTGGGAAAATCCCAATTAAAACGATAAATAACGAAATAGAAACTAGTGCTGAATCAAGTGAGGTATAGCTTCTTTTTAATTCTGGATAAGTATTATCTGTTTTTTTGATAAAAACATAATAGAATAACTTAATGAACGAACATACGGTTCCTGCGCTAACAATCATGTAGATGATTTCTGCAAATTTAAAACTTGAATGTCCGTACTCATAAGCTTCAATTAAACCGTGATGTAAAATCGATTTAGAAATGAACCCATTGAAAAATGGTATTCCACTAATTCCAAAACACGCAATGAGACATACTATCGTCGTAAGTGGTAACTTTTTCCATAGACCTCCAAGTTTATACATATCATATTCATGTGTATGGTAATAGACTACTCCAACAACCATAAATAATAGTGATTTGAACAGCCCATGATTGATAATGTGATAGATCGCACCACTATAACCCATTGCACCACGATATCCTAAGTAAATTGCAATCCCTATACCAACAATAATATAGCCCATTTGACTCACTGAATGATAAGCTAACATCTTCTTCATATTGGATTGTTGAAGGGCATAAAAGACCCCAATTGCCATCGTTATAATACCAAACCAAATAATCGCAGCACCAATATTCTCAGATGTTTTCCAAATTGGATCTAAATAATCAGTGACTTGATTTTTTGGTGGAAAATAATAACTTGTCGCAACACGTAATATGCCAAATGCACCCACTTTAATCATCACACCTGATAAGAGTGCACTTGCTGGTGTTGGAGCAACTGGATGTGCTCGGGGTAACCATACATGTACAGGGGCCATACCAGCTTTAATTCCAAACCCTAATACTAATAAACCAATAATCCAATATCTCGAATTTCCTAGTTCACCAAGTCGCCCGATAGCACTTACAAAACTTAAATCACCGATATTGAAATAAATGAGCAATATGGCCGCAAGAATTAAGAATCCACCAATTAAACCCATGACAATATAATTTTGGCCTGCACGATATGAATCTTCTTTTTGACCATGAACGACAAGCATATATGAAGTAAAAGTCATAATTTCAAAGAACAAGAACATGGTTAAGAGATCACCACTCATGATTGCTCCTAAGACCGAACTGTAAGTTAACGCAATAAAGAAGAAAAACCTTGTGCAATGGCGTTCTTTTTTCATATATTCATGGGCATAAACCATGACTAAAAACCAAATAATTGATGAAAATAATAAAACTGTGTAACCCAACATATCGATGTTAAAACTTAGTCCGAGTCCTAAGACTTCTGGTATATCAAAACGTAAACCTGTGCTTGATGCCATCGGATACATCATAAAGATTACAACAATGGTCAAAAATGTCATGAAAATGACGGAACGATCACGTCTAAAACATGATTTTTCACCATATAAAAGTTGGATGATTGCACCTAATATTGGTATTCCAATTAAAATCCATGGTAAAAAATCAAAATGGCTAACTGCTAAAAAGGCATGATAGATAAATCCAAGATTCTCGACATGATCTGATATACCAAAAACGTTTTCTTTGAAGAAAACGAAAGCGACGATCATGAGAAGCATGATCAGGATTAGAATAGATGATTGAACCGTTAGGTATCCAAAAAACTTTTTCTTAGGTTCAATCGGTGGAATGTCACATGTCATATCTTTCCTCCTTAAGATGCTAAACCAAAGAGTTCTGCAGCTTGGGTAATCATATTCATGATGAGATTCGGAAAAATTCCAAATGTTAAAATTCCGATGCCAAGGATAATGATTGAAGTTAACATTGGCCAAGGAACTCTTTCAAACCTAAATGGATGATAAGTGTTTGGTTCACTTTTTAAAAATGACGAAATAATAATCGGCAAATAATAAATAACGTTGAGTAACCCACTTAATACCACGATGATAATTAAATACCCTTGACGGTGATCAAGTGAGGCAATTCCAAGTGTTAGTTTTGAGATAAATCCTGAGGTTAATGGAATGCCAATCATTCCTAAAGCTGCGATGGTGAAAACACCCATCGTCAAAGGCATTTCATAAGCTAATCCTTCAAATTGTTTTTTGGTGCGGATCTTCTTCTTATAAATAATAATACCGACAGATAAGAATAAGGCTGCTTTCATCAAACCGTGCGAAATGATATGAAAAAGTGCTGATGCAAGTCCAAGTGTTGAAAACATCGCAATTCCCATGACAATGTAACCAATTTGTGAAATGGATGAATAGCCTAGCATTCGTTTCACATCTTTTTGAGCTATCGCGAATATTGAACCCATAATCATGCCTGTTGCAGCCACCACAACTAAGATGGTCGATACGTGAAAGTGATTTAAAACGTCTAATTTGAATACTTTAAATAATAGTTTGATCAAAACGACAATATAAACCTTTACAATGATAGATGATAATATAGCTGAAGATGAACTTGGCGCAGAAGCATGGGCATCCGGTAACCATATATGAAAAGGAAATATTGCAGCTTTGATGCCAATACCAATAATCATGAAACCTAAAGCAATTAAAATATTAATTGAATATAGTTGCCAAATGGATTGAATTGATTGACTCACCCAATCAATATTGGTATAACCGGTGACCATATAAATGAGTGCAACCCCAAATAGATACGATAATGATCCAATCTCATTCAGCATGACATAGCGAAATGAAGCTGCATACGTTTCTTTTTTTCGTTTGATTGAAATAATACTACAAGTTGTAATCGAGATAATTTCCATAAAGACATATGCATTGAATAAGTCGTTTGTATAGATAATGCCTAATGTTGCAAATAACATGATGAATAACAAAATATAATACCGACCATATTCTTTTTGCTCAACACCTTCTGTTTCATCACCACACGAATAAATATAGATGATAGTTGTTAATCCAACAACGAATAAAGCGATGATTGCTGCCATAAGATCAACTTTAAATTCGATACCGATTTTACTGTCATGGCCACCAAATTGATACAAAATTGCACCATTTTCTGCGATATGGAACACAAGAAAAAAAGATGATGTAATCACTAGAGCCAACATGATAAATCCAAAAATAAGCGTAATTTTAAATGTTCTTTTGCTAAAAATTGGAATGATTAAAGCAGTGGCTAAGAAGATGAGCATATTGATAATCGGTAATTGATTAATCATGGAGTTCTTCCTCCCTAATCATATTTGTCAACTCATCTTGATTGATGGTCCCATACATTTCATATATTTTGACAGTCAAACTTAAACTATAGACTGTAATCGATACAACGACAACAATCCCTGTTAAAATCAATACTGATGGGATCGGATTAATATAAGTAATTCCTTCTTCTGGATTTAGAATGGGAGGAACACCACCTGTGACATTACCAATTGCAACCAAAAATAAGAAGATCGATGTCCCCATAATGTTCAAACCCATGATTCGCTTAATCAAGTTCTTCTTCGTAACTACGGTATGAAGACCAATCAGAAAAAGCGCAACAGCACCGATAAAATTGATATGATCAACGAATACCTGGATGATCTGCATCTAAATCCCCCTCAATCAGTAAATGGAATAATGATACCATGGTGGAAGCAACTTTTATACCAATCGCGATCATCAATACTGGTATCATGCCGGCTGAAAGTAATTCACCAGGTTCTCCTAATGGAAATCCCGCGTTAATGTTAGTCAAAAATGTTCCAGAAATAAACAATCCGATTAAACCAATGCCAACATAGATGATAATGCCACCACTTTCAGCAATTTGTGACATTCGGTGACTAAATTTTTTCTTTGCTGGAATGAGTCCAAATACAAGTGTGTATAATATTAAACTTGTCCCAATGAGTGTACCACCTGAAAAACCGCCACCTGGTGTGATGTGCCCATGCAAAATAATAAAAATACCATAGAGTTGGATAAATGGGATAACCATTCGTGTAATGGATTTAACAATTCGATCTTCCATTATACTTCCTCCTCATCTTTTTTCTTCACTGTCCGAAGCACAGAAGCAACAGCAATCACTGATGTAAATAACACAATTGCTTCACCAAGGGTATCAAATCCTCTATAATCCGCTAAGATTGCAGAAATAAAATTGACAGAACCCGTTTCTTCAACGGCGTGATCAATATAATATTCTGTAACTTCATTATATGAGGGAGCATCAGTGTTTTGCATCGTAGGCATTTCAATGACACTATAGACTAAAATACCAAATAAGGCCAGAAACAATAGATTAAGCAAATGTTTTTTCATTTTTCATACCTCTTCGTTTTACTAATCACAGCGATAAATAAAATCGAGGTCACGCCAGCACCCACTGCTGCCTCAGTTAATGCAACATCTGGTGATTTTAAAATAAGCCATAAAACAGACAACATTAAAGAATAAGCTGAAAAAATGATGACAGCGGATAATAAATCCTTTGTCTTTTCAACTGCTAAGGCACAAACAATTAAAAATATGACCAAAATAACATTGAAAATAATCATATCTCAGATACCTCCAATGCCTCATCTTTTAACTTTAAAACATATGCGCTTTTGGCAATATAATGAGCTGCTGTTGGATTAGTTATCCAAATAAATACTAGAATGAGTAAAATGTTTAATGTCGTAAAGGTTAATCCTTGCCAAATAATCAGTCCAAAATAAATCAATCCCGCACCCATCGTGTCACATTTTGTTGTCGCATGCATACGTGAAAAAACATCTGGCATGCGTATGAGGCCAACAACTCCAACAAAGAAGAAAAAAGTACCAGCTATAATCAGTAGCGAACTTACAATTTCAACAAATATTTGCATAAACTAGTCCAATTCCCCTTTCATTAAATATCTTGAAACACCAATTGTGGTCACAAAACCAATTAGTGCATAAACTAAAGCAACACTGACATAGAGTTCTTGTGCTGTCACCATCGCAATTAAAACAATGATGGTCGTAACTTTGGTTGTAATCATGTTGATTGCAACCATGCGATCTGCAGCAGTTGGACCTACATACGCTCTAAAAAGGCCAACAAATGTCATAAGTAAAAGCAAAATTGTACAAACAATAATTACAGTTATTACCATTATTTAGCCTCCAATTTTTCAAATGATTTTTGCATGTTACTCTTCGCAATATCATCGATATGGTCCATTTCTAATCCATGAACTAAAATCGTGTCATCATCCATATCGACTGTGAGTGTTCCAGGCGTTAATGTAATCGCATTGGCAAATAAAGCTTGATTAAATTCTTTTTTTAAAGGTTGTTTAATTCTTTTGAACCCTGGATTTATTTTCATTTTTGGACTTAATACGATCATCATCACATGAATGTTCGATTTAAATATTTCAACAAGAACAATCAATAATAGGTAACATAATCGTCCAACAAATTTGAATGTTAATTTTGTAGTTTCAGCATCATTAAAAATAAGGTCGTAATTATAAAATATAACAAGAAATGACGAAAAAAATCCAACAATGAGTTGGACAAGTGTTATTTTCGATGACAAAATAATCCAAAAGATAAATAAGAGTACAAATAGAACGATGGCGCCTTGACGTCTTTTCATTAATCTTCCTCATTTCATCAATTTTTTTCACATGTATCTTTAAAAGAAATCATTTACCAGTAAATTGATTATACCATAATACATTATGATATAAATACACTTTTTTTCTCGTACGAAAAAATATAAATAAAATAAGAAATGGCCATCAACGGCCATTCTTGCTTGCCAGTTTTGAGATAATCGCAATATAAGGTTTGATTTGCTTATTCACTAAATCGATTGGCTGATTAGACCATATAACATCTTTTTCATTTAGATTCAACCAAGTTTTGTAACTTGGTGTTAGATTAATTAAAATCTGAATTTTTTCATTAGCAAGACTTCTTTCATAAATAAAAAGACCGTGCTTGCGAGATATCACTTCAAATGTGCCGTATGAAAGTGATTCATTTGATTTTCTAAGCTTGATTAATGTTTTTGTTTGGTTCCAAATTGACTTTGGATCATTCATTTGATTTTCAACATTGATGTCACCCATTAAGTCGTTCATTTGAATCCAAGGTTTAGATATGCTAAACCCTCCCTCAGCTGTCCAAGGAATCGGCATACGTGCATGATCTCGGCTTGTTTTGTGAATAAGACGCTTACGTAACCCTTTGGGGAAATAAAGATTACGCATCAAAGATTCAATCCGATGTGTTTCAGGGTCCTTATAATCTTCCATATTTTTGAATACGCCATTTTTCATTCCGATTTCTTGACCTTGATAAATAAATGGGGTGCCTTTTAATGTCAAAAGCATAGCAATAAGTGCAGTTG
The DNA here is from genome assembly GCA_002422135.1 of Acholeplasmataceae bacterium UBA6181. Classification (GTDB taxonomy): domain Bacteria; phylum Bacillota_I; class Bacilli_A; order Acholeplasmatales; family Acholeplasmataceae; genus UBA6181. The sequence goes on along the minus strand of DITP01000004.1, from coordinate 23,540 downwards.
CACTTTCATGATGATATGTTTGATCATTACCAAACCTAGAAACCGAGCGTGGTTGATCATGATTTTCTAGATAATTTGCATTCCAGTAGGCACCAATCTGCCATCTAATTAAAGTGTCGATAAGCTTTTGAGGTTTAAATTTTGTTTTAAACCATTTGTTGTTGACTTGATCAACTTCCATATGTTCAAAACTGAACACCATGTCAAGCTCATTTCTTGATGGATGAATCAAATCATTCGCTTGATCAACCGTCACAAGCACTGTTTCACCGACTGTAAAAGCTTCATATTTATCCATGACCTCGCGACGCAGAGTTTTTAGGATTTCATGACATCCTTCTTGAGAATGATAATGCTCTTTACCTGTGAGGGCAATATGTTTTTTACCATTTTCTAAACTTGTTTTATAGATGATATTAATGACGTCTAATCGAAATCCAGATATTCCTTTTTTCAACCAAAAATGCATAATTTTTTTGATTTCTTCTAGTACTTTTGGGTTTTTCCAGTTTAAATCTGGTTGTTCTTTTAAAAATAAATGAAGATAATAGGCATCTTCATATTTCTCCCATGTCGTTCCACTAAAAAATCCAGACCAATTATTAGGTTGATTTCTCCAAATATAATAATCACGGTATACAGGATCATTTTGTTTACTTTTAATAAACCATTGATGTTCATCAGAGGTATGGTTGATCACAAGATCCATGATAATTTTTAAGCCTCTTTTTTGACATGCTGAAAGAAGTTCATCCATATCTTCCATGGTCCCATATTCAGGATTAATTTCTAAATAATCCCTGACATCATACCCGAAATCATGATTTGGTGATTGATAGACAGGAGATAGCCATAAAATATCGACACCTAAATCTTTTAGAATATCTAATTTAGAAATAATCCCTTGAATATCCCCAATGCCATCGCCATTTGAATCACAAAAACTTCTCGGATAAATTTGGTAAACCACATTTTCTTTCCAAAATGTTTTCATGATTAATCTCCTTTTGCTATTGATAGATTTTAAACTGGATTGTTCCTGAGTCAATATCTTGGAAAAACATTTCAACTTGGATAATATAGACATTATTTTGGTTTAGAACAATTGAAAGTTTAAAATTTTGGTTTTCTCCAAAATCATCTTCATCTTCAATTTGAAACAAATCATCCCACGTGATTGGATCTTCATATGTAACTGACAATTGGAATACTCTTACATATGTATCAAAATCTCCATAAGATTCTAGTAAATAAGTGCCATTTGTTGTCGGCTGAAAACGGAAAATAACGGATTGATTTAAATCCAAAAAAACTTCATATAATGTATCTAAAGTTACAACAATCGCATCACTTGGCGATGATCCTGTATAATTAACTTCTTTCCAGATTGCATACAATGTTAGGTTATTCCCTGGCATTTTAACAAATTGGTAAATTTCTGTCGAATCTTCTTCTAAGCTCCATCCTAAAAATTCACAACCATTTTTTATGGGATTCAATGGTTTTGATATTGATGCACCATAGAGGGCAGTTTGATTAGGAATCAAAGTACCTCCCTTACTATCATAAATAATCGTATAACTATTGAGACGCCATTTTGCATACAAGACAAAAGATTGTGTCACAGGTTCAGTTTCATTATAGAGTGCGCTATCGTTTCTTGGCGAAACAAACCATCCTAAAAATTGATATCCTTCTCTTGTAATTTCAGGCAATTCCAAGCTATTACCATTTTCAACCAAGACTGGATTAATTGATTTTTCAAAGCCAGTTTGAAAAGCAATTTCATGAATTTTTGGTTGACAACCACTTAATGTTATGACAAGTAAAATCAAAAGAAAAAGTTTTTTCATATGTAACTCCTTGTTATAAAGAAACCATACATTAGTGTGTAATATTTTACACGATACATTTTACTTAATTTGATTTTAGTATAATCGAATTTTTTTTAATTACAATGACTTATATTTAAAATACCTAATTGAAATTGAGTTTATGAAAAACCGTATCAATAATCGAATTTTTATATTATACTATGGTTGTCAAAGAAATTAGGAGGATATCAGAATGCGTATCGAATTTGATGAAAAGCTCGATTTTAGTGATGTATTGATTCGCCCAAAAAGGTCTAAACTCTCAAGTCGTAAAGAAGTCGATTTAAACCGAACTTATCATTTTAAGCACAGTGGTCAAGAATGGAAAGGCATTCCCATTATGGCATCAAATATGGATGGGGTTGGAACCATTAACATGGCTTTAGAACTCCAAAAATCCAATTTATTCACTTGCTTAGTCAAAAATTATCAATCTGAACATTTAGAACCTTACATGAAAAAGTTAAATCCTAACTTTTTTGCAGTTAGTACTGGTACCTCAAAAACTGATTTAGTAAAACTTCAAGAAACTTTAAAAAATCATCCGTCAATCCAATTTATATGTATTGATGTTGCCAATGGTTATTCAGAAGCATTTGGTACTTTTGTATCCATGGTGAGAAAACAATATCCCAAACATACAATCATTGCAGGCAATGTTGTCACAGCAGACATGACTCAAGAACTCATCTTGCGTGGTGCAGACATTGTTAAGGTAGGTATTGGACCTGGATCTGTATGTACAACACGTATTCAAACAGGTGTTGGATATCCACAACTAAGTGCTATTATTGAATGTGCTGATGCAGCACATGGACTTGGTGCACATATCATCAGTGATGGTGGTTGTACATGCCCAGGTGATGTCGCAAAAGCATTTGGTGCAGGCGCTGATTTTGTCATGTTAGGTGGAATGTTCGCTGGACATGATGAAGGTGGTGGATCGATTATTACAGAGTATCATAATACACTTCAAAGAAACCATGAAACTCAACAACCCATTTATGAGGAATTAAAATTTGTTGAATTTTATGGCATGAGTTCTTCAACTGCTATGATTAAACATCATGGCGAAGTCGCTGAATATCGTAGCAGTGAAGGTCGAACTGTTAAAATCCCTTATCGTGGGAAAGTTGATGTCACAATTAAAGATATCCTGGGTGGCATTCGATCAACGTGCACTTATGTTGGTGCCCCGACTTTAAAACAATTAGCAAAATGTACCACATTTATTAAGGTGCATCGACAATATAACGATATTTTTGTGAATCAAAAACATTAAACACGGGAGCGAAGGCTCCCATGTTTTTTTAAGTTGTTGAATAATTGATTTAAGCTTGCATCTTTACAATCAATTTTGGACTAATTTTAATCATCCACAAATAGCTTAAGAATGCAAACGAAGCATTGATTATGATCAATATAACGAGAATAATATTTAACTCAAATACTTTTTGTAACAGATAATAGATTAATCCATTCATTGCTAATGCGGCAAATCCACCAAAAACTCCTAGCATAGCTGATGCACTTTGTTTAACAACTTCTACTTCGTTCTTAAAATCAAATTTTGGAATGTATAAATTAAATATCGCATCTAGAAATGACATTGAACTCGCAAAGCCTAAAATCAAAAAAAGCATGAGTATGATCGACCATCCATTAAGTTTTAACACAAACCCAAGCATGAAGAGACTGATGATTGCAATCGGAACAATTAAAATCAAATTAAACAACACTTTTGACATCATAAGTGTTTCAGCTTTGATCGGTAAACTTTTAACAATCCAAAAGTTTTTACCTTCAAGCGATAGACTAATTGATGGGGTGTAAGTCATCGAAATGCAAAAGCCCATAATCAATAGTAACATCACTTCAATATCAAGACCAACGCCAACAATTTGTGTTAGGGTTTCTGCAATTTTATCTTGATAAAAAAGACTTGCTACCGATAAAATGATTAAAATGACAGGACCTAATCCAGAATTAACAGCATATATCGTGACACCGAAAAATTTTCTAAATTCTTTATTAATTAATGTTTGGTAAATTGATTTTGATTCATAATTTAAAGTTTTTTTATTTTTATAAGCACGCATCTTTGTTTGATTTTGATTCGTCTTATGAACAAGTGGACCGATAAAGAAGAAGTATAATCCAAAAATTACGACATGTGATAAAACCAGAAATACAAAATCGAGGATTTGATGGTCATGGACAGCATTCATGTACCACTTAATTGGTAAATAATATTGGGAGATACCAGAAAGTAAGTCAATTTGACCAGTTAATGGATTTTGTTCAACATCACTGATTGAAAAACTCATCGCAAATATGCCTATGAAGAAAATAAATAATAAGATAATACTTATGACTTTGCTTGCTCTAAATCGTTTAGATATACTTGCAATCAATAATGAAATAAAAGACATAAAAACCATTGGCACTAAGGGGATAAATAGTAACCCTAACAGATAGAATAAAAAACCTAACACAGTAAATCCGTACCAATAAAAATATCCAAATGCCATCGGTAGAGAGATAAGTACTGAAAAAGTAGCTGTCATCACATATAAAACTGCTAGTTTTGAAAATAGTATTGATTTTGAAGAAATAGGGAGTGGCGCTAATATTTCATAATCTTTTGCATGAAATAGCATGCCATCTGCTCTAAATAAAACAAACATCATCGCCATTCCAATCGCATAAACAGTGATAAAACTTAAAATAATATGTGTCTGATTGATTTCACTCAAAATCTTACCCAAATCAAAAAACATATAGCCAAAAGAACCACCAAATGCAACAAATGCATAAATAATGGCAGCCATAATGAGCATTGTTTTGGCTTTTTCTTTTTTATAATCGAATCCTAAAAAACGACGAAACGAAAAATTTTCTCGAAAAAATAATCGAATAAGTTCTTTAGTCATTATGCTTCACTCGCAATCTCCATAAAAATATCTTCTAGTGATTGATTCATGATAATCTCTTGAGTATTTCCTTGAGCAACAATTTTTCCTTGTTTAATAATTGCAACTTTATTGCATAATTTTTCGACAACTTCTAGGACATGTGTTGAAAAGAAAATGGATGTCCCTTGTTGACACATTGATTTAAAAATTTCTTTCAACTGAAAACTAGCTTTTGGATCAAGACCAACAAAAGGTTCATCGAGTAACATCAACTTTGGACGATGAATGAGTGCACTGATAATCACAAGTTTTTGTTTCATTCCATGTGAATAAGATGAAATCGGTTGTTGCAAGACTTGTGTTAATTCAAAAAGTGTTGCATATTCATCAATATTTCTCGATCTTTCATGTTGATCAATGCCAAAGACATTTGCGATTAATTGCAGATATTGAATGCCAGTGAGTGTTTCATATATATCAGGATTATCTGGGATATACGCAATCATCTTTTTTACTTCTAAAGGTTCAGTTTTAATAGATTTATGATCCACTAATATCTCGCCTTCATCAAATGAAATAATACCTGCAATACTTTTCAATAATGTTGTTTTACCTGCACCATTGTGACCAACAAAACCGTATATATCGCCTGATTCAATGGTCAAATTAATCCCATCGCAAGCTTTTTTAATCCCATCATAACTTTTAGAAACATTTTTGATTTCTAACATTTCAACACCTCTATTCGATTGGATTTGGTAATTTTTTAGATGGGTTTTCTTTTCTTTCATTTAATTCACCGATATATTGAAATAATGCACGAAGTAGACCTGCAAGAGGAACTGCTAGTAACACACCGATAAATCCAAAAATTCCACCAAAAAAGATTAAACTTGAAATCACAACAAGCGGATGAATATGAACCTGTTTATTCATTACATAAGGTTGAATGACACTTCCTTCTAAAAGCTGCTCAATTAGATAAATCATTAAGACAACAATGATTGCAATGATGTAGGTCATTTCACCTTCTTGTGTCACTTGTATTTCTAAATGTTTAGTAAATAGAAAAATCAAAGGCACAGCTAAACTAATCCATGCTCCAATATAAGGAATAATAGTCATGATGCCACTAATAAGACCAAATGCAATGGCGAACCCAAGAATAAAACCTGGTACAAAAAACGATAAAATAGAAAGAGAAATTCCAAAATATAATGCCGTAATCAGCATTAACAATCCTTGACCTCGAAAATATTGTCCAATCACTGTTTCACTTCTGATTCCTAGTTCAGTCACATGTGTTCGTATAGATTGAGGGAATACTTTAAGAATGCTTTTAAAAACAAGCGATTTTTCTTTGATTAAATAAAACAAAAACACAGGAGTCAATACAATTGAGAAAATGGCTTCAAATAAGTTAGAAGCTGTACCTGAAATAAATACAAACACATTTCCTAAATAACTCATTAATTTTTCAATTGTGACACCTTCACTTGAAATTTGTTCCCAAATCTCAGTCACATTTGTATCTTGAAAATAGACTTGGATTAGTTGAATTAATTCGATAATAAATGCTTCTTGATGAGAACCTTCAAAATAAACTAACAAGGCTTGGAATGTGCTTAAGATTTGTGAAACAAAGAAAGATGCAATCAAGAAAAACATGCCACCTAATACGATAAATCCAATGAATATCGCCAAAACAATACTTGTTCGTTTTGGAATTTTTAAGGCTCTATGTATGAGATCAGAGAATGGTCCAATAATAAAACTCAAGAAAAAAGCTAAGAAAAAAGGAATCAAAACCGATCGTGCTGCTACACCAATTCCAGAAATAATGTTTGCAGCTAATAAATTTAATACATATAGACCTACTAAAGAAACTGTAATAATCGATACAATCAATAAAAATGTCTGTAATTTTTCTTTGGAAAATAGATTTTTATTCATACTCACCTCTTAAACGTTTTCTTTTCTTCATTATAACGCAAATTGCCATAATCGTATAAATCCTAAATGATAAAATCAAGTAAAATGTGTTTAAAAAGACATTTAATTTATGTTTTCATTATATAATGTAAATAAAATAAGTAATGCATAAGCAACTTAGATCATCTTTATCATCTAATAAGTGTTCTTTTTATATATACTTGAGGAGGATTTTATGAATCGATTTAAGACGACAATCGCTAGAACAAAGAGCTTAATTAGTATTAAAACCTATAAACGCCCACAGGTTTACGTTATTTTACTCATGTTACTCATTAATATTATCATATTGCTCATAGCAGCTTTTATAGCAACAATAATTGATGATAATTATACTTCATTCATTGATGCGCTCGCAAATGGCAGTGTCAAATGGATGTTAACTCCGAATGCCATTTTACAAATTGAAAATCCTCAAACATTAATACTCGCTGTCGTAGTTTTGATTATTGGTATGGTTTTATTCACAGGCGTTATTATCGCTTTAACAACTAACGCGATTAAGGACTATGTAGGGAATAAAAAATCAGGGTCTGGCAAAGTTTATATGGAAAACCATATTGTTATACTAAATTGGAATTCAAAGGTCCCTGAACTTGTTTCTGATCTATTATTTGTTGAATCAAGTGATGTCACGGTCATGATCTTAGCTCAAATTGACAAAAGTTATGCTGAAACACAAATTATTAACGCCATTAATCGTTCAGCTCAAAAACATAAGCTCGTGAAAATGAATGTATTGGTGAAACAAGGAGATCCACTTCTTCGATCGAATCTTGATGATATCACTATTGAACATGCAAGAGCCATATTAATTATGAATCCGGATCAACATGAAAAAATTGATGATACGATGACAAAGAGTGATTTAAGTGTCATTAAGAATATTTTGTCATTAGGAGAAATCGAGTTTAACCTTGAGCCTCCAATCGTTGTTGAGATTAAAAAGATGGAAACAAAAGAAAAAATACTCACCTTGAGTCGAGTTGTAAAATCTTTAAAAGAACATGAAATTATGCCAATTGTATTTGATCGTAGACTTGGCCAAATTATTGCTCAAACATTAATCGAAAGTAAAATTGAAGATGTCTATCTGAGCTTATTCTCTTTCAAAGGTTCTGAAATCTATACGGTTCCAAACTCAGATTTTGAATCTGTTCTAAAAAACCATAATCAAGCAATTCCTGTCGCTTATGACAAACACGCAACATATGTCTTGTCACCAAATGATATCATCAAAAATTCAAAAAGTTCACATCTCTTTGAACCTATAAATCTAAAACTTAAAGAAGTCAAAGCAACAACAGATTTTGACACCTATATTATCGGAACAAACAACAAATTATCATTTATCTTAGACTCTTTAAAACAATTTGAAAGCATTTATAAAAGCAAATTCAAATCAAGTTATGTTGAAGTTCATGAAATCCCAGAATTTGTGAAAAAACTTAATGAAACATCACGTCCAGCAAAAATATTACTGTTAAGTGATGAAAATGTTGAATTTGATGCACTCGATGCAAATATTATTAACACACTCATCTATTTGGAAGGTCATGTTGAAAATCCAAATGTTGAAATTATTGTAGAATTATTAAATCCTAAAAACGATATCATCGTCCGTGGTTTTAACATCAATAACACCATCATTTCAAATAAAATTATTTCACTACTTCTAAGTAAACTTGCTTTATTCAAAGAAACAGCGCCATTTTATGAAGATCTTTTAACCATTGAAGCTGATGAGAACCATATTGACAAGCAAGCCATTTTGATTGTGAAGGCCAGAGACTTTATTCAAGCTGATTTTCCACTTTCTTTTAACTCTAAAAAACAAGCTATTGAATCTATTTATAACCAATCAAACCCTAAACAAGTGCTTATTGGCATCTTTAGGAATAAAAATTTGATTATCCTCGATGGCGATTTGCATAAAGAAAAATTAGAACTTTTAGCGGACGATGAATGTGTGTTAATTACACTTTAATTAAATCTAAAGACTGATATTTAAGAATGCTCTTAGTCAATATGGATGAGCGTTCTTTTTTTATCATTTTCATGTAAAATTAAAAAATGAGGTTAATGATGAATTCAAGAAAACTTTTCATTTTACAAAGAGGTGTGATCAATTTAGGCATGACGATGATGATGACTGCGGCCATTGTTTATCGCATCGATTATGCAAAATTGGTCCCTTATCAACTCATTCTACTTGGGACTGCATTAGAAATTGCAGTGATTTTTTTTGAAGTTCCTACAGGGATTATTGCCGATAAATATTCACGAAAACTTAGTGTTATTCTTGGTTTTTTTATCATTGGAATAGGCTTTTTAATTGAATTATCAAGTTTGAAATTTTTATGGATCTTTATTGCTCAAATTGTATGGGGATTTGGTTATACCTTTATCAGTGGTGCTCTCGATGCATGGATTTCTGATGAAACCTATAATTTAGAGATTGAATTAACCTATATTAAAGGTAATGCCATCAGCAAATGGATGAAGATTTGTGGTATCAATAGTGCTTTGTTGTTGGGTTTAATTAATATCCGACTTCCGATGTTTACTGGTGCTCTTATCTTTATTGTCATGAGTTTATTACTCGAATTCTTGATGAAAGAAAATAAAATTCATCATAGAATAACATATTCAATGATTCATCAATTCAAATTAGGCGTAAAGCATATTATAAAACATCCATTACTGAAAATATTTGTCATGACTGCTTTTTTACTTGGCCTATTCAGCGAAGGCATTGACAGACTAGAAGAATTTATTATACTTGATCGAGTTAAAGATACATTATTTAGTCAGTTACCTTCAATTTACATTGTTTCCATCATGCACATGATTGTAGCTATTTTAGGGATTATCATGCTTGGAATCAATAAAAAATACGTTTCAGAAGGCATAAAAACATATCGATGGTTTATGATGTTACTCATGATGATGAGCTTTAGTTTGTTTATTTTTGCTTATGTAAACCAAGCATATATCGCAATGGCTGGATTTTTCTTCTTTCGAATGACAAGAGAAGGTATAGAACCACTGTATATGAGCATTCAAGCGCGTGAGATTTCTTCTAATATAAAAGCCACTGTGATGTCCACTTTTGGTCAAATTGACGGTATTGGTCAAATTGCGAGTGGTCTCATCATGACGATGCTTGCACTGTTTTTAGGAACCAAATCGATTTTAACAGTCACTGCGCTCATTCTACTCTTTGCAGCATATACCGTTGTTTTACTCATTCGAAAACATCAAGCCATATAAAAAGCCCAATTGAATGGGCTTATTTTTTTATGGTCGGGAAGACGGGATTTGAACCTGCGACCTCCTAGTCCCGAACCAGGCGCTCTACCAAGCTGAGCCACTTCCCGAAGTGATTCAACTAAAATTATAGCATAAAAAATAACATTAAATCATCAATTTTTTAGTTAATTTAAGTCAATCCAGTAACGTTGAATCACTTCATGATCTGCTATATCATAAGTCTCATTGGATAAAACGCCACCATTTGCTTGGGTTACTTTAGCGGATGCGACATTTTGTTTATCATCACCATGAGCACACGATGAATGCCAAGCTTTTTTGCTTTTTCCAATGCCATTTCTAACGTGGTTGAAGCTAATTCTTCACTTCTTCTTGAAGGTCGAATACCGTATGCGATATTTCACTTTATCTAAATGATGACGAATATTCACACAACCAATGATTTCTTCTTTTTCATCAACGAAAAAATAGTTGGATTCTGTTACAAAACCTTCGGGTAAATCAAGATTGTATTTTGCTTGATGAAATCGATCAAGTAAAATCTCATAGGTTTCATCTTTTAAATCAAATGTGACAGGTGTTATGGATTCATTTTGCCATTCATAAACATATTCCAAGAATGCTCTTTTATGTTTCTTTTGAGGTTTACTAATTTATACATTTTGATCAACTCCATGCATGATTCTATCATAACTTTTCTTATTCTATTTTTTCATGCTTTAAGTTAATCAAAGTATCGCATGTCATTTTATTGCATAAATAGCTATTTTTCAGTATAATTCAACTGTAGAAGGAGGATGTTTATGAAATCTAAAGCGTATGGATATGGTTGGATTTTAAAATTTGTTTTAGCTGCACTACTTTTAGGTGTTGGTATTTACATGGCATTTGCAGATGAAGTTGTTTATACGATTACTGGGGTTGCAATTGTACTCTTTTCTCTCCTTCGCGTGATACCACTCATGAAAACACTGTCAAAAGAGGCTTTACGAACGATTAACTTGATTGAAATTATTTTTGATACATTACTTGGTATCGGCATTATTTATGTCGCACTAACAAGAGATTTATCAACTGAACCTCTTTGGTCAAGTGTTTACCGTTATGCATTGACATTTGTTTTTTATGTGCGAGGACTCGTATTTTTCAATTCCGTAGTTTTTCTTGGTGAAAAAACTGAAGTACCTAAATTTTGGATGCACATCGTTTCATTAACGATTGGTGTCATTATCGCTGTTGTCCCTAATTTTGATTATGGAACTGTTGGCTTATTCTTACTTATCATCGCGATTTTAGGTTCTATTTATTTAGGTGTTGATGGCTATGGTGGTTATCAAAAATATCGTGATTATTCAAAATCAATCAATGCAACACAAGAAAAAGGAATTGAATCTGGAGTCACAGATCAATTACCAAGTAATCAAAAGAAACATAAAAAGATTGAAGAACCAGAAGATGAAAGACCCTATGTGAACTAAGGCGAAAGCCTTTTTTCATGAAAAATACATAAGGAGATTACATAATGAATTATCAAACATTCAGGGATGAAAAAAATCCTGTTGTCACATTAACTGTCAAAAACTATGGAACAATAACCATTGAACTATTCCCAAGTGTTGCACCAAATACGGTGAATAATTTTATTCATCACATTCAAAATAATTTTTATGAAGGTCTTATCTTCCACCGAATTATTCCTGGTTTCATGATTCAGGGTGGCGGTGGATCATCTGTTAAGCCTATTCGTGGGGAGTTTACATTAAATGGATTTGACAACCCACTCATGCATACACGTGGTGTGATTTCGATGGCTAGAACAAGCAATCCTAATTCGCAAACGACTCAATTTTTTATTATGCATCAAAATGCACCACATCTTGATCGTCAATATGCTTCTTTCGGAGTCGTTACCTCGGGAATTGAAGTTGTTGATAGCATAGCGACAGCCAAAAGAGATGTAAGTGATCGTCCATATGAGGATATCATCATCGAAAGCATGACGGTTGATCTTAAGGGACTGACTTATGATGCACCTATTTTCTTGTAAGTATGGCAACACGAATTAATAAATACATAAGTGAGTCTGGCTTTTGTTCACGTCGTGAAGCAGATCGCCTCATCTTGGACAATCGCGTTAAAATTGATGGACAAATTGCCTTATTAGGCTCTCAAGTTGAAGACAAAAGTATTGTGACTGTCGATGGCAAACCTTTATCTAATCTTCAAAAAAGAGTTTATTTGGCTTTCAATAAACCCATCGGTATTACGTCAACTACCGATACGAAAATAAAAGGTAACTTGATTGATTACATCCAATATCCTGAACGTATTTTTCATATTGGAAGACTCGACAAAGATAGTGAAGGACTTATTTTATTAACGAATGATGGTGACATTGTCAATCAAATATTGCGTGCAGAAAATGCACATGAAAAAGAATATGTCGTCACTGTGGATCGACCAGTCACACAAATGTTTTGTGATCAAATGGCTGCAGGAGTTCCAATTTTAAATACTGTAACACGTCCATGTCTTGTTACAAAAGTTGATTCAAAAACATTTAAAATCATTTTGACTGAAGGTTTAAATCGACAAATCAGACGCATGTGTGCTTATTTTGGCTACAATGTTTTATCTCTTAAACGTATTCGAATTATGCACATTCATTTGGATATTCCAACTGGTAAATATCGTCCGTTAACAAAAATTGAAGAAAAAAAACTGTTTGAAATCTTGAAAAGCGCTTCATAAGGAGGTGCTTTTTTTGAACCTAAAATTCGTTTTTTATAATGTAAATAAATGCCATATTTTACTGAGAACACTTTCATTCTGAAAACAACTTTCATCATCTTCCCTTTTGAAAATTCCTTGATATAATGAGTGCACAAAGGGGGAATATTCATGGAACAATATAAGCTTCATCACCATATTTTATGCATTGATTTAAAAAGTTTCTATGCATCCGTTGAGTGTGCACTTCTAGGATTAGACCCCTTTACAACGCCATTAGTCGTTGCTGACAAGTCACGTGGCAATGGGTCAATTGTTTTAGCTGTCTCACCATTTTTAAAGATGCACGGTGTTCCAAGTCGCTGTCGAATCTTTGAACTTCCTAATGATCCTCGGATCATTTTTGCCAAGCCAAGAATGGCAACTTATCTTGAATTTTCAACGCGTGTCATTGAGATCTATTTATCATTTGTTTCTGAAGATGATTTATTCATCTATTCAGTAGATGAGGCTTTTTTAGATGTGACTTCTTATTTGTCATATTATAAAAAAAGCGCGGATGAATTAGCTGAACTCATTCTCGCTAAAATTCGTGATGACGTGAAATTATACGCAACTTGTGGCATTGGCCCAAATATGTTGATGGCCAAGCTTGCGCTCGATATCGAATCCAAAAAGTCACCTAACTTTGTCGCCCATTGGAATTATGAAGATATTCCACATAAACTTTGGCCAATTGAACCTCTAAGTGAAATGTGGGGAATTGGGCATCGCATGGAAAAACGATTAAATAGGTTGGGCATTAAAACAATTGGTGATATCGCTCACTATAATTTAGAAACTCTTAAACGACTTTTCGGTATTCTTGGTGAAGAACTTTATTATCACACACATGGGATTGACATGAGCGTGATGGGTGAAAAAAGGAATGCCAATTCACGTGTTCACCAAGCAAGCATCGGCAATGGACAAATGCTTTTTTCTGACTATCTTCCACCAGACATATTCTTAATCATTCGCGAAATGGCGGATGATATTTCAAGACGCTTACGCATGGGACACTATGTAGGTAGAACCATTCATTTTGGTATAAGTTACAGCAAATCAGTGGGGGGTGGATTTGGCAAACAAATGACCTTGGACTATCCAACTTCTAATGCTTCTGTGATTTATGATTATTGTCTCTATTTATTTCATCAAAATTATGAAGACGAACCGATTCGTCGTGTACATATTAGTGTGTCAAACTTATCGAAACAATCCGTTTATCAGTTTTCACTTTTTGAAGATAGTGTACGAATCGATAAAGAGAATGAACTTGGTTATGCACTTGATGAAATTCGCATGAAATATGGACGAAATAGTGTGAATCGTGCATCGAGCGAACTCGAAAAATCAACGATCAAAGCGCGTAATCGCATGATTGGAGGTCACCATGGCTAATTCCATTTACCACGACCGTGGCATCATCAAATGGGCGCCTTTTGACGCTCTCGTTGGTTATCATTCACTTTTAAAAGAGTTGCGATATCAATTAGGCAAGTCTGAGCGCCCCATACTATCAGACGACCAACTTGATGAATTAAATCGAAAGCTTCAAATAGCTTGGATGAAACAGTATGAAATTTCAATCCATTATTTTGAAGATGGTTACACAAAAACCATGTCTAGCCGCATTATAAAACTTGATTGGATAAAGCGAAAAATTGTCCTTGAAGGTCGATATTTTTTATCTGCAGATCAAATTCTTGACATCAGTCTCATAGATTACTAAGCACTCCTTGACAATCACTAGATAAAAACATATAATAATACTATAAATTTAAGATCATAAGAGAAAATGAGCGAAGAAAAAAATGGATCTATGGAGGCATTTTTTACTTTGCTATTTATTTTATAAAGGAGTGTCCTATGTTTGGAAATCAACACGTCATCCCAGCCATTAGCAATCATCAAGATTTAAAAAAATTTCTATCGCTTTCCCTAACCTATGGTATTCTCATGAACTTCCAACTTGCACAACTTCCTGAACTCATCCAAATCATGCGAGACAACAAGAAAAAAGTTTTAATTCATTCCGAATTAATCAAAGGATTGAACGCAGATGAATATGGTGCAATTTACCTAATTCAAGTGCTCAAGGTTGATGGCATTATCTCAAGTAAACCAAAAGTGATTGAGATTTGTAAAAAAAGAAAAGTTATTGGCATTTTCCGCTTCTTCTTAAAAGATAGCTTATCACTTGAACAAAGCTTAGAAATCAATCGAAAACTAAATCCTGAATACGTTGAAATTCTTCCTGCAACATCTTATGAAATACTACCTAGAATTCAACGTGAACTTAATGCACATATCTTAATGGGAGGACTTATTGCATCAAAAGCAGACATCGAGCACTGCTTAAAATCTGGTGCAATCGCAGTTACTTCAAGTAAAACTGAACTATGGATTTAACATGTTAATCAAAAAAGAGACTAAGAGAGAGAAAAAACAAATCGTGTTTTTTCTCTTTTCGATATTATAGGAGGCATTTATGTACGATTTTATTATTATTGGCGCTGGAATTGTTGGAACTACCATTGCACGTGAGCTTAGTAAGTATCCTTTCAAAACGCTAGTTCTAGAAAAAGAAAATGACGTAGCAAATCATCAAACTGTTGCAAACAGTGCGATTATTCACTCTGGTCATGATCCAATTGAAGGTTCATTAAAAGCAATCCTTTGTGTGAAAGGCAATGCGCTTTATGAAGAATTAGAACATGAACTTAACATTCCACTTCTAAAAACGGGTGCTTTTGTGCTTGCTCATGATGAAGCGGAAGAAAAAATGCTTGAAGAATTAAAAATCAGAGCTGATCATAATGGTGTGCCGAGTTCAACCATCCTTGATGGTGATACTGCAAGAAAACTTGAACCTCACATGAGTGATAGTGTCACCAAAGTTTTATCACTTCCAACAACGAAAGTAACTTATCCTTGGGAAGTTGCATTTGCATGTTTAGAAAATGCCATGAAAAACGGGGTTGAGTTTCAAAAGAACCAAGAAGTCACGAATATCTCTTGGATAAACGATCATTTTATCGTTGAAACAAACTTTAAAGATAAAATTGAAACTAAGAATGTTATCAGTGCTTCCGGTATTTTTTCTGATCAAATCGCTCATATGCTTGAAAAAAATGTTCCTTATACCATAAAACCACGACGTGGTGAATACTATGTCTTAGATCGTCGTGTGAAAGGATATTTAGAAAGAGTACTTTACCCTCTTCCAACATCAAAAGGTAAAGGCGTATTACTAGTTCCTCAAGTTCACGGGAATATTTTAGTCGGACCTACTTCTGTTGAACAATTGGATAAGACAAGAACAAATACAACTTTAGATGGTATGAAACAAATTAAAGAGGACGCCGCAAGACTTGCTAAAAATATTCCATTTGATAAAACGATTCGTACATTCTCAGGTATCCGTGCTGGATCTACTTATAAAGACTTCTATATTCAAGAATCAAAAGAGTATAAAGGTTTTTTCCATGTTGCAGGCATTGATTCACCAGGCTTAACTGCTGCACCCGCAATCGCACGTTATTTAGTCGATGAAATCATTAAACCTCATGTAGATAAGAAAGATGACTTTGATCCAATTCGAGAAAAAAGGACTTTTTTCTACACATTAAGTGAGGAAGAACAAAAGAAAAAAATTAAAGAAAATCCACTTTACGGAAATATTGTTTGTAAGTGTGAAAAAATTACAGAAGTTGAAATCTTAGAAGCTATCCATGGCCCACTAGGAAATGATACGATTAAAGGTATTAAAAAACGAGCTAGAGCTGGTAGTGGCTTATGCCAAGGTGGATATTGTGAAAATACTGTTTTAAAAATTATTGCAAGAGAAACCAATCAACCCTTGAATAAAATTAATTACTATGGTAAAGATACTCCGATATTATGGAAAGAAACGAAGGTGAAATGATGAAAACACATTTATTAGTCATTGGTGGTGGAGCTGCAGGTATGGCAGCGGCCGTTTCGGCTTATGACAAAGGTTTCAACGTTTTAGTCGTCGAACGTGATCGCGAATTAGGCGGTATCCTAAATCAATGTATTCATAATGGATTTGGTCTAAAGGAATTCAAAGAAGAGTTAACAGGTCCTGAATATGCTACACGATTTATGAATCAACTTGATGAATTTAAAATTCCTTATTTACTAAGTACAACCGTATTAGATATTGTGAGAAAAGATCATTTTACAGTTAAATGTTCATCTATAGAAAATGGATTATTTGAAATTGAAGCTGATGCTGTTATCTTATCTACTGGATGTTATGAACGCACTCGTGGAGCCATCTTACTTCCTGGAGAAAGGCCAAAAGGAATCATGACAGCTGGTAGTGCTCAACGTTATTTAAATAAAGATGGTTACTTAGTTGGTAAAAATGTCTTTATTCTTNNTAGAAGGTGCGAAAGTTCATGGCGTTGCAGAAATTATGCCATTTTCAAATGGATTAACCCGCAATGTTGTTCAATGTCTTCATGATTTTGATATTCCACTTTATCTATCACATACCGTCACAGATATACGTGGAAAAGAAAAACTTGAAGGTATTACGATTCAAGAGGTCGATGAAAAATTTCAAGTCATTCCAAACACCGAAAAATCTTTTGATGTCGATACACTTCTTCTATCTGTGGGTTTAATTCCTGATGTTACCCTTTTTGATTCACTCACATTAGAAATTGACCCCATCACTAAGAGTGTTGTTGTTGATCAAAACTATGAGACGAATATTCCTGGACTCTTTGCATGTGGTAATTCATTACATGTCCATGATTTAGTGGATGAAGTTTCGATTGAAAGTAAAAAAGCTGGAGAAGCTGCAATTCGTTATTTGAGTTTTAATCATCAAAATAAGAAAACACTTCTCGTTGAAAAAAATGAGAATGTGCGTTATGTTGTACCACAAACGATTGCTTATAATCAACTTGAAGTTGAACATATTGAATTATCGTTTCGAGTGACAAAGAAAATTTCAGCAGCAACCATTCAAGTATTACAAAATAATGAAGTGATTCAAACGAAGAAAGCACGCTATTTAGTACCTGCTGAAATGTTAAGAATTACTGTACCAAAAGATAAAATCACAGGTCAATCTAATTTAGTGCTTGCTGTGAAGGAGGTTTAGCATGAAAGAACTCATTTGTATCGTATGTCCAGTTGGTTGTCATTTACACGTAGATGATAAAAACAACATTACAGGAAACCAATGCCCAAGAGGTCTTAAATATGGTTTAGAAGAAATTACCCATCCGTCAAGAACTATTACAACAACTATAAAAACTACAAATCCATTAATGCCAAGATTACCGGTGAAAACATCATCACCGATTCCAAAAGAATTAATGTTTCAAATCATGGACCGAATAGGTGCTGAAATTGTAACAAAAAATGTTAAAATGAATGATGTCATCATCGAAAAAATTTTAGATACACATGTCGATATTATCGCCACTAGAACTTTAAATATGCTTGAATCTTAAGGAGAAAAAAATGGATAAGTACATCCTTTCAATTGACCAAGGTACTACGAGTACCCGTGCAATTATCTTTGATCAACATAGTCAAATTGTATCTTCTGCAAGTGAAGAAATCACCCAAATATATCCAAAACCAGGATGGGTGGAACATAATGCGAATGAAATATGGGTCAGTGTTTTAGCTGTGATGGCAAGAGCGCTTTTAGAAGCTAAAATTACAGCGAAACAAATTCATGCCATTGGTATCACAAACCAAAGAGAAACCACGGTGATTTGGGATCGCAAAACTGGTCAACCAGTTTATAATGCCATCGTTTGGCAGTCGAGACAAACAGCACCGATTTGTGATGCTTTGAATAAAAAAGGTTATGAGTCTTTATTTAAATCAAAAACAGGTTTAATTATTGACGCTTACTTTTCTGGAACAAAAATCAAGTGGATTTTAGATAATGTCCAAGGCGCAAGAGAAAGAGCCATCGCTGGTGAACTTGCATTTGGTACAATTGACTCATGGATTCTATATAAACTAAGTGGTGGAGTTCATAAAACAGATTACACGAATGCTTCAAGAACACTCATCTATAATATTCATACGGTTTCATGGGATGATGAACTATTAAAAATTTTAGATATTCCAAAGGCGATTTTACCTGAGGTGTGTTCTTCTTCTGAAATTTATGCTCACACTGTTCCTTATCACTTTTTTGGATATTCCGTACCTATTAGTGGTATTGCTGGAGACCAACAAGCCGCATTATTTGGACAAACATGCTTTGAAAAAGGTACGGTTAAAAATACGTATGGCACTGGTTGTTTTATGTTAATGAATACTGGCGATAAACCAGTAATATCTGAGCATGGATTACTTTCTACCATCGCATGGGGTATTGATGGAAAAATTACATATGCATTAGAAGGAAGTGTATTTGTTGCTGGTTCTTCCATTCAATGGCTACGTGATGGCATTCACTTGATTAAATCCGCACAAGAAACTGAAAGCATGTCATTGTCTCTTCCATCAAATGAAGGTGTTTATGTCGTTCCTGCATTTGTTGGTTTGGGAACACCACATTGGGATTCTGATGCCAGAGGTGCCATCTTTGGTCTTACAAGGGGAACAACGAGAGAACATCTCGTTCGAGCAACGTTAGAAGCGATTTGTTACCAATCGATGGATGTCCTAAGAGCAATGGAAGCTGATACGAAACTCCCAATCAAAGAATTCAAAGTTGATGGCGGTGCTTCAATCAATAATTTCTTAATGCAATTTCAAGCTGACATCTTAAACTTACGCGTCATTCGTCCAAAAATTCAAGAAACTACTGCACTTGGTGCAGCGTATCTTGCTGGACTCTCCACTAGCTATTGGACTTCTAAAGATGAAATCAGATCTTCCTGGCAACTCGAAAGAGCATTTAACCCAGAGATGCCGGCAAAAGTTCGATCTAATCATATCAGAGGTTGGAATACTGCTGTTGAATCTACACGTAAATTTAAGTTTAAGTTTAATGATTAAAAAAAAGCCGTTTGGCTTTTTTTAATAAATTGAGACTTTATCTTTTGCTGGAATTCTTGGTTTAGGTTCAGGAAACTTTTCTGGTTTACCCACCATAACTAGGTCAGCAATGATTTCATCTGTTTGAATCCCTAAAGCTTCTTTAAACCCATCAAGTTCGATAAATCCTGGTGTTTTCCATGCTGTTCCTAATCCTCGTTCATAAGCAAGCAACATAAAGTTTTGAATCAATGCAGCGACAGCTTGTAAGTCTTCAATTTCATCATTGTAGTTTTGATTCAATTTCATGACAAAAGTAATCACCATGGGTGCACTAAACACATTATCAAATTTCTTTTCAACTTGTGGCTCAATCGTCCCACTTTGATTAATCCAAGCTTGTTTTAACACATTTTTTCTTTCTTGATCAATTAAAATGAATCGCCATGGTTCTCTCATCTTGTGATTGGGAGCATAAACAGCATCATCTAATAATTCAAGAATCATGGATGTATCTATTTTTTCATTTAAATATTTTTTTACACTAACTCGATTTTTGATAATTTCATTTAGTTTCATCTAATTTTCACCTCTAAGATTAGCATAACCAATTTATCATTATCATTCAAATGTTTTGCACATGGTATAATAAGAAATTGGAGGATACTTATGGAAAATTGTCGAATTATCTTAAAACCCTTAGAAGAAACACGAATTATTGAAGGACATCCATGGGTTTATAACAACGAAATAAAAACCATTGAAGGATCGATAAAAAGTGGTGAAATTGCTTATGTTTATGATCACCAACGAAATTTTATTGGTAAAGGTTTTTTAAATACAGCAAGTAAAATTTTTGTGAGAATCTTATCAAGAAATGAAAATGAAGTCATCGACCAACATTTTTTTGAATCCATCATTCATCAGAGTAACCAAATGCGTCTCGAGATGGGTTTCCAAAACAGTTATCGTGTTTTATTTGGTGAAGCCGATGGCATTCCAGGGTTTATTGTTGACAAATATGGTGATTATTTATCCATTCAAATTTTATCCTATGGAATTGATGTCATCAAACCCATGCTGATTAATATCTTAGTGGATCTTTTCCATCCAAAAGGAATTTATGAACGAAGTGATGCTTCTGTTCGGAAAAAAGAAGGTCTAGAATTATTTACTGGAACTATCTATGGTGATGTGCCGGATACTATTATCATCAAAGAAAACCATTTAAATATGGAAATCAATATTAAAACTGGTCAAAAAACAGGAACATTTTTAGATCAGCAAGAAAATCATAAAAAACTTAAAGATTATGTCGCTGATAAAACTGTACTTGATTGTTTTTCTCATATTGGTGGTTTTGGATTACATGCTGCATCATTTGGTGCAAAATCGGTGACATGTTTAGATATAAGTGAACAAGCCGTCACCCAAATTAAACGTAATGTTGAATTAAATAATTTGAACCAAATCGCAGCTTTAAAGAAAGATGTCTTTCAAGCACTGAGAGATTATCAAGAACAAAAAGAACAATTTGATGTCATTATTTTGGATCCTCCTGCTTTCGCTAAAAAGCGTGAGGATACAAAAAAAGCCTATCAAGGCTATAAAGAAATTAATCTTCAGGCATTAAAACTCATCAAACCAGGTGGCACATTGATTACATGTTCATGTTCACATTTTATGACACCTGAACTTTTCATGGAAATGACAAAAGATGCAAGTAAAGATGCGAAAAGACCTGTTCAAATGATTGACTTTTGGATTCAAGGACGCGATCACCCCATGCTTATTTCCTCAGACGAATCCCTATATTTAAAATGTATCGTTTTAAAAATCAAAAAGTAGTGAACTTCACTACTCTTTTTTATATATCTGCATTATAAATCTTTTTAAAATCATCTTTCATACGAATCGGAATCAAGAAAATAGCAGACAAACTAATTCCTGCAGCTAAAAGCATAATTAAACGATAATCAAAATTGCTAAATTCAGCAACAGCACCCATGATAAGAGCTCCTAAGATTGCACCTAAATTCCATAATAAGTTTTGAGAAGCGTTCACTCGACCTCGCATATGATTTGGGATGTAGACTTGTGTCGCACTCATGCGTATATTATAGGATGTGACCGATAATAATCCCACCATAAAACTTATCATGATCATCAATGCATAAGGCATATAAAGCATAGTCGCACTTAAAATTTCAACCGTAATGTATACTGTAATGGCGATTTGATAGCGTTTATGTGGCGGATAATGAAAAGCATAATGGATAAGACCACCAATAATTCTACCTATTGAACTGGCTGTAATCAAAAATGAAAAGTCTTGAAGTGTATATGTTGAGCTTGTAATGAAATAGGGCATTCTCAGTAAATCATGAGTAGCATAAACAAAAGAAAACGCAGCAAATAAAATTCCAATCCCTAGAATACCTTTCTCGGCTTTATAATAATGAAATCCTTCTTTGAGGTCATGAATGAATTTTAAACCACTTGCTTCTTTTGTATTAAGTATTTCATCAACTTTAATTCTAGTTTCAATGACTGCCGCTATAAAAAATGTTAAGCTGTTAAATGCCATCAAGATGGCGACACCAAATACATAATTTTCTATCATATGCGCTGCAATTGGAGCCATAATTGCTGCTGAAATTGGCCATATTAAACTCGATAAAGAATAGGCTCGCATGTGTTGACCTTTTTCGATAACTTCAGGAAACAAACTCATAAATGCAAGTTGATATATAGTGTCCGTGATGCCAAATATCATCGCAATACCAGTGAATATAATAACATTAAAAAAACCAGTAAATAAGATTAATGAAACAATCAAAAAGAATAATGTCGACATAAAATCAAGAATATAAATCATTTTTCTTCTCGAGTGACGATCAACAAAAGGCCCAGCTAAAAATCCAACAAGAACTCTTGGAATAATGTTTAAAACCGTATAAATTGCGAGTGTAAAAGGCGATCCTGTTTGCTGAAAAATGAGGATACCAAAAGCAATCGCAGCAGCAGAGTTACCTAACGCTGAGACAAAAGAACCTAAGGTAAGTATGGTGAAATTTTTAGTCCATAAACGATTCAAGTGCCACCTCTATGATAAAATCATACCCATTTCTAAACGTACTTCTTTTTTGTCAATATCAAAATTAGAATACGAAAGCGTGTCAAGACCAATCAGTTTAAACCCATGTTTCATGTAAAACTGAATGGCTGGATAATTACAGGATTGAACTTCTAGGATCATAGCACGACAAGAAAGTGACTTTGCATGTTGGATACTTTTTTTCATTAAAGCCTTCCCAATTCCCTGATGTTGATAATCTTCTAGAACAAGAAAATTCCATATCCGATAAGTATGGTTCCATGACTGTATGGAACCTTCGATAAAACCGACATTTCGTCCTTCTTTTTCGTAAATATAAACTGTTGGATTTTCAATATACGATTCAAATAGGTCAGCTTCAAATTGCTTGTTCACCTTTTGATCAAAGGTTTTCAATTCAAGTTCAAATCCATTTTCTTTCACTTGAACATCATAAAAAAAAGACGTTTGATAATGATAATCTAAATGGATCTTTATGTTATCTTTAAAAATTTGTTTTATCATAATACATCACCATTCTTATTTTAACATGTAAGATTTCTATATGTACCCTATGAAAGTTCTTAAAGCGTGATAAAATGGCATTAAAGCAACCGGTAGATAAGTCAA
>DITP01000057.1 GCA_002422135.1 Acholeplasmataceae bacterium UBA6181 | reverse complement strand
ATTAAACAAACGCTACGTATGGCTTTAGAGAAGGTTCTTCGAACTGGACGTAAAGGTAAAATCATGTTATTTAGTTTCTTCATTGCTGGTATGGTTATCGCATTTACGATTGCTACTTTAGCTTCAGTAGCCATTGTTAGACCGGAGCCATACATGCAGATATCGAAAGGATACATCCGCACTAATTATAAAGAAGATATGCCAAATTATGATCAGTTAATGGCACTTGGACAAGGTGATGAAGATTTTTATATTCATCCATTTTCTCAGGTGATGATGCGTTTTCTAAATTCTGATGGTAGTGAAGCATTTGTTGGGTTTAATGCTCAAATTGAAACAGAAAAACATCTGGATATGTTTAAACTCCTAGATGGTAAACTACCAGAAAATGATCATGAATTTGTGATTACCTCTAGAATAGCTGATCAACTGATCGATACAAGAGTGGGACAAGATTTCGGCATTTGGAGCTACAGTCACATTTACCATGAATACTTTAAATTTAATGATTCAACATCACAAATTGTTGGCATTGTGGAATCTGAAATTCCAATGATTTTTATGAGTGAGTTTGCTGCAATCTACTTTACGTATAAAGACTCCAAGCAACAACCTTATGAACTTTATGATGCATCAATCATTTTACATGGTCAAGCACCACAAGATCATGAAATTATGATTTCAATGACTGATTACGCATTTCTAGATCCTGGACTAGATGTTTCAGGGACTTGGCCAAAGAGTTTTCCAATGTATAATTTAGTTGTTTCGGGTATTCATCAACTTGAGGATTCTGAAATTAAAATATACACTTCACAAACCTTAAAAGAAAAGTTAATTAATGAAAGTAAAGAACTTTTGATTTATTCAAATGAGCGAGAAGAATTGATGAATGCTTTACTTGAAACATATGGTATTACATCAAGTGATGTGTATCAAGACGCATTTGAAACAAGAGCACAAAGCCAACGTATCGCCTTTATTAGTACACTTACAACATCATTGCTTCTTATTGGATTTTCGATGGTTGGATTCTATTTTGTCATCCGATCTTCACTTATTTCAAGAATATATGAAGTATCTGTTCATCGAGCACTTGGGGTTAAGAAAATTGATATATTTAGGTCTTTTGTGATTGAAATATTTGCGATTTCTACAATTTCGACATTGCTTGGATACTTAATAGCTACATATACATTAAATCAGTTACAAGATGGTTTATTAGGATCTCTAGACTTTTTCCTCGTGACACCTTTGACGACTGGATTGGGAATTGTATTGCTCTATGCACTTAATTTATTAGCAGGATTATTTCCCGTCATGTTACTTCTTAGTAAAACACCTGCTCAAATCCTTTCACAATATGATATTTAACAAAAAGAGAGCCGTTTTGGCTCTCTTTCTCATATGAATGTTGTAATGTCTTCGATAGGTAATCTTGTTGACTGATGCCCATCTTCAGCAGCTTTTCCAATCGAAATAATTAAGACTGGAATATAACGCTCTTTATCAATGCCTAATGCGTCATTGATTTTTTCATGTCGAAATCCACCGATTGGACATGTGTCATATCCATATTCTTTTGCAACATGCATCAGTTGCATGGCAACTAATCCTGCATCTAATAAACCAACTTTTTCAATGCCCTCATTGGATAAAGTTGGAATCAGGTTCGTGATATTTGTAATTTGTTTATTGCGAACTTCCAAAGGCATTAATCCTTTTTCTACTGCTTGATCAAAGATTTTTTCAGCAAATTCGAACTTTTTTAAATCGGTAAAGATGACAATCATTGCAGAAGATGTCTCAAGTTGAAGCGTGTTACCATATAAGGCGGGTCTTAATTTTTCTTTTCCTTCATTCGTTGATATTACCACAAAACGCCATGATTGCATATTCATTGATGACGGTGCTCTTGTTGCATCTTCTAAGATTTGAATCATTTCTTTTTGACTAATTTTAATATTTGAATCATATTTTCTGATTGAACGACGATTTGTTAAGTTTGACAATTTATTCACCTCACCCTGTGTCATTTTAGCATGTTTTAATCGATTATGAAGGAATTATGCTTCACCGTTTATGTTATAATAAGTGATAGTAAAGTGAGGGATATGATGACAACATTTATATTGATTCGACATGGTGAACCACGTTATGATGAAGTTCTATCACGTGGTTATAAAGGCATGGGATATGAACTTGGTAGACTTACAGACTTAGGTGTCAGTCAAGCAGAAGAAAGAGCTAATGATGAACGATTAAAAAATAGTCAAATTATCATCAGTTCACCCTATACAAGAGCATTACAAACAGCAGCTATCATCTCAAGAAAAACAGGGGTTGAACTAATGGTTGAAAACGATCTGCATGAATGGATGCCTGATATGACACAAAAATATCAACTCGAACCCCACACTTCGTTTGAAGAATATATTCAATACCGCGGAATCCCTACTGATTCTAGATTATACCCTTGGGAGACATATGAACACCTCCAAGAACGCGTGGGTAAAGTTTTGGATCGATATCAAGCATATGAAAAAGTGATAGTTGTTTGTCACGGTGTTGTAATCTCATCACAAACCCATTTTGATGATATTATTGAACATTGTGGTGTTCGAATACTTGTTCGATCATGAATATTGAAAAATTAGAATCTTGGTTTTTAAATCATAAAAGAACACTGAATTTTAGAGGAAACAATGACCCATATTTGATATGGGTTTCCGAAATTATGCTCCAGCAGACTCAAGCAGAAACTGTCGAACCTTATTTTGAAAAATTTATCAAAAAATATCCGGATATCCAGTCACTTGCAAATGCAAATTTAGAAGAGCTTAAGAAAACAGTAGAAGGAATTGGCTACTATCGAAGATTCAAACTCATGCATGAAGCAGCCATGGTCATCATAACGAAATACCATGGAAATTTCCCAGGTATTTATGAAGATGTTATCAATCTCCCAGGTATTGGGAAATATACAGCAGGTGCCATCATGTCGATCGCATATGATAAACCTTATAGTGCTGTCGATGGTAATGTAATCCGTGTCCTAAGTCGATATTTAGGTGATTATGGGGATATGCGAAAAGAAAAAGAAAAGAAGAAGCTTGATCAATACAATCAACATATGATTGAAAAAGCTCATCCTCGTATTTATACTGAATCGATGATTGAATTAGGTGCTCTCATTTGTAAGCCAAAGCAACCAAAATGTGAATCTTGTCCATTAAATGAACATTGTTTTGCATATCAAAATTACTGTGTTGACCAATTGCCTTTCTTATCTAAATTAAAGAAACAAAAAGTATTTCAATATCATGTATTTGTTCTTGAAGATGAATATCATTATTACCTTAGAAAGCGTACAGAATCTCTCTTAGAGGGAATGTATGAGTGGCCACAATTTGAAAGTGAAAGTTATTATGCAGCTATCGAACAACTCAGTGAACGTGGCATTGAAGCAGAAATAATTGATTCATTAGGTCATTATAAACACGTATTCTCACATCAAATTTGGGAAATGGATGCTTATCTTTTGAGAGTGATTCAGTGCAATTCAAGTGAATTTATCAAAATCAAAAAAGAAAATTTAAGTCAATACCCAATGGCTGTTGCCCATCAAAAAATAAAAATCGTATGACTTAGGTCAGGCGATTTATTGATGAAAGGTTTCAATGAAAAATGGATGGTCCTTTAAGACTTTATATACTGGAAATCCTAGGACATAAAGCACAACTGCTTCACCAATGAAAACCCAAATGGCAATAGGGACAAAAGGAATTTGATCGAGTATACTAATCATTAACCCAATAATGATTGCATTTGAGATTGTGGGAAATATTAAAGCTACAAGTTTATGTTTGTTAAAAATAATGAGTAAAATTAAGCCAATAACGGTAGCAAGTGATCCAGCGATGGCATCTAAAATTCCAAATGGACTAAATAACCAGTTTGCTACAAAGGTGCCGATGGTTAATCCTATAATGCTTTTCTTATCAAAGAAGACAAAGATAATCAATAATTCTGCAATTCTAAATTGAACCTTTTCAAAACTTAAAAACTGAAAAGCATAAACTAAAACGACATAGACTGTTGCAAGCATCGCTTGCGTCGTAAAAGTGAAAATTAAACGTTTATTCATGATATTCTCCCTGTTTTGTTTTAGCTGGTTTCCTAGGGTACAGCTAATCTTTGAATACTTTAACATTGTATCAATAATGTGTTATAATTACAAGGTATAGGTGATGAAATGGCAATCAAATTTGAAGTTCTACATGTATGCAAACAAAGCGGTGCTAGATTGGGGCGTTTAACAACTCCTCATGGTGTTTTTGAAACGCCTTTTTTTATGCCAGTAGGAACACAAGCTACAGTAAAAACATTAACTCCTGAAGAAACTTTTGAAGTCTCAGAGGGCTTAATATTAGGCAATACTTATCATTTATGGTTACAGCCAGGCAATGAATTAGTGAAGAAACACGGTGGAATTCGTGGGTTTATGAAATGGAAAGGTGCACTCTTAACCGATAGTGGTGGATACCAAGTTTTCTCACTCACAGATATGCGAAAGATTACAGAGGAAGGCGTTCATTTTAAACATCATAAAAATGGCTCAGCACTCTTCATATCACCTGAAGATTCAATCAAAATTCAAGAGGATTTAGGTGCGGATATCATCATGAGTTTTGATGAGTGCCCACCCCCTTATGAAACGGATGAATATATGAAAACATCGGTGGATCGAACCATTCGATGGGCAAAAAGAGGGAAAGATGCCTTAACAACCGATCAAGCAATTTTTGGTATTGTACAAGGTGGTTTAAATAAGGATTTACGAAAGTATTGCGCAGAAGAATTGATTCAAATGGATTTTCCAGGTTATTCTGTTGGTGGTCTTTCAGTCGGTGAAACGAAACAAGAGATGTATGAGATCACCAAATTTTTGAATCCGATTTTACCCTTTGATAAACCAAGATATTTAATGGGTGTTGGTGCCCCAGATGATCTCATTATGAATGTCATTAACGGTATGGACATGTTTGACTGCGTCTTGCCAACACGAATCGCAAGGCATGGGACAGCCTTAACAACACAAGGTAAAATTGTCATTAAAAATCAAACATATGAAAAGGATATGAATCCTTTGGACCCATATTTAAAAACACCTGTTTCTAAATATACAAGGGCTTACATCAGACATCTTTTCAAAGCAGAAGAAATGTTGGGCATGCGTTTAGTTACATATCAGAATTTGGCTTATTTGAAGCACTTAATGCAACAAATTAGAATTGCGATTAAAGAAGATCGTTTGCTGGATTATCTCGAAGAGATGAAGAAAACGACGAATTACTTTAAATCGCGATAAAAACCTTTATTTATAAACATATTTCATGTAAAATAGAATTAAACTTTAGGAGGAGATATCATGGTATTCGGCGAATCAGACAGTTTCAATCAAAAACCTATTATTAAAGTCATCGGTGTTGGTGGAGGCGGTGGAAATGCAGTCAATCGAATGATTGAAAATGACGTTAAAGGCGTTGTTTTTGTCGCGATGAATACCGATGCTCAAGTACTTAAAGTATCAAAAGCAGATACTAGAGTTCAACTTGGTAAGTATTTAACTCGAGGATTAGGGGCAGGTGCTAAAGCCGAAGTGGGTAAAAGAGCTGCCGAAGAGTCCATCGAAGAAATAGAAGATGTTTTACGTGATGCAGACATGGTATTCATTACAGCAGGTATGGGTGGTGGAACTGGTACTGGTGCAGCTCCAATCATCGCTAAAAAAGCGAAGGAAATGGGTTGTTTAACGATTGGTATCGTGACGAAACCATTCGCATTTGAAGGTCCAGCACGGATGCAAACAGCGATTTATGGGCTTGAAGAATTAAAACCACATGTGGATACACTCATTGTGATTCCAAATGAAAAATTATTAGCAGTTTCTGGACCAACCACACAATTATTAGATGCATTTAGAGAATCAGATAATGTCTTGAGACAAGGTGTTCAAGGGATAGCTGAAATTATTGCAGTACCTGGTTTAATTAATGTGGACTTTGCAGACGTTAGAACAGTCATGGAAAATAAAGGGACTGCACTCATGGGTATTGGAATTGCATCCGGTGAAGATCGTGCGATTGAAGCAGCAAGGAAAGCGATTCATTCAAAACTATTAGAAGTATCGATTGATGGTGCAACAGATGCAATCGTCAATATTTCTTCTGGAACATCAATCACTTTATTTGAAACAGAACAAGCGTTATCAGAAATTAGAAATGCAACTGACCGTGATTTAAATATCATCTATGGAACTACTGTCAATCAAGATTTAAATGATGAATTGATTGTAAGTGTTATTGCGACTGGATATGAATTAAAGGTCAAAGATAGTTCAATTGAAAGTTTAGAACGTGAAATATTTAATAATCCATCAGAACAACAATTAAAACTTACAAAATCTGGTTTAAAGTCACCTGATGAACCGATGGTTGAAGATGAAACATCTGAAGGTAAAAAACGAAATCTCCCTTCATGGCTCGTCAAAAAGGGAAAATTTTAAAAAGGCGATGAGCCTTTTTTCTTGGAAGGAATAAAAATTATGCTAAGAGCAGGAATTATCGGATTACCTAATGTTGGAAAATCCACACTATTTAATGCCATCACAAAAGCAGAAGCACTTGCTGCAAACTACCCGTTTGCAACCATTGAACCCAATGTGGGTGTTGTTTATGTGCAAGATGCCAGATTAAATGAATTAGAAAGAATATATAAACCAAAGAAAGTGGTTCCTACAGCCTATGAATTTATTGATATCGCAGGTTTAGTTCGCGGTGCATCAAAAGGTGAAGGCTTAGGTAACCAGTTTTTAAGTCATATTCGTGAAGTTGATGCGATTTGTCAAGTTGTCCGCTGTTTTGATAACAATCAGATTACCCATGTTGAAGGTTCAATCGATCCAATTCGTGATATTGAAACGATTCAAATTGAATTATCTTTAGCTGACCTGGAGTCTGTTGAAAAAAGATTATCAAGACTTGATAAAAAGATGAAAGCGAAAACGAAAGATGCCATCGATGAATTTAACGCTTTAACGAAAATTAAAGAAGCTCTTAATCAAAATTTATCACCACGTCATTTAGAGTTTTCAGAAGAAGAATTGAAAACGATTAAGCATTTCAATCTTTTGACCATGAAACCGATGATTTATATTGCAAATGTGAGTGAAGATGATCTTCATCACCCGCAAGAAAATAGACATTATCAAAAAATTACGGTTTATGCGAAAGAAAAACATATTGATGTCGTCTTAATTTCAGCACAAGTCGAAATGGAAATAGCATCATTAGAACCTGAAGAACAATTGACATTTTTAGAAGCTTATGGATTAAAAAAATCGGGTTTAAATGAAGTTATTGAAAAAAGTTATGAGCTTTTAGGATTAAAAACATATTTTACAGCGGGTGAACCCGAAGTACGCGCATGGACATTTACGAATGGGATGAAAGCTCCACAATGCGCAGGCATTATTCATACTGATTTTGAACGAGGATTTATTAAAGCCGAAACACTAGCTTATGATGATTTGATGAAATATAAAACTCCACAAGCCGCAAAAGAAAATGGACGAGTCAGACTCGAAGGAAAAGATTATGTGGTCAAAGATGGCGACATCATGCTTTTTAGGTTCAATGTATGATGGATAATTTCGATGGCATAATTGTTTGTGCATCAAAATATTTCACTGCGGATGAAATTCGAGTTTTATATCATAAAGGGATTCATGATTTTGGAGAAAACAGGGTCCAAGATTTTATAAAAAAGAAAGCATTGCTTAATGATTTGAATATCAATTGGCATTTTATTGGTCATCTTCAATCGAATAAAGTGAAGGATATGATTAATGACATTTCACTTCTACATACCCTTGATCGAATATCAGTAGCAATCGAAATCCAGAAATATGCAAATCATGTTGTTTCTTGTCTCGTTCAAGTGAATTTAACGGAAGAAAATCAAAAAAGTGGTGTAAATCCTGAGAATTTAGCTGAATTTCTTATAGAAATTAAAAAGTATGATAAAATAAACATAGTCGGATTCATGACGATGGGCAAGTTAAATGATCAAAAAGAAACAGAAATAGCGTTTAAAAAGCTTGATGAACTATCAAAATTTTATAAACTTCCACATCGTTCTATGGGAATGAGTGATGATTACGAACTTGCAATAAAACACCATGCAACTCATTTACGAATTGGGCGTAAATTTAAAGAAATGCTATGATTGGAGGGCCTGATGGGATTATTTAGTAAAAGTAAAAAGAGTGAGGAAAGCCCATTTGAAGAAAAGAAAGCTCTAAAGGCTGATCAAATCTTCTATGATAGTGCTGAAACAGATGACGACAATTATTTGATATTACTAGCTGATAAAATTAAAAATGGTCAACCCATTATACTGAATTTAGCCATACTCGATATTGACCAAGCAAATAAAATTATCGCTTTTCTATCCGGTGTTGTGTATGCTTTATCAGGAGATATTGTGAACATCAAAGAACATGTTTTCATGTTTGCTGGAAAAGATGTTTATGATGATGGTTCGATGGAAGATTTCTTAAAAGGAATTGTTGAATAATTTAATATGCGATGAAAAGGACACACAAGTTATTTAATGTCACAAGCGACTGGGGATGGTGAGAGCCCAGGGCCACTTAAATGTCTTGGATCACCTTTGAGCAACAAACAATGAAGTGCTAGGTTTTTCCTAGAACTAAGGTGGTACCGCGGAAACAATTTTCGTCCTTAGCGATAAGGGCGTTTTATTTTATAAAAATGAAGGGTGATAAACATGGATTACAAACAAACATTAAACATGCCAAATACTGAGTTTCAAATGCGCGGTAATTTGGGTGTTAGGGAATTAGAATTTCAAAAACATTGGGAAGATATCAATCTCTATGAAAAAGTTTTAAAAAAGCATGAAGGAGAAGTACCATTTGTGTTACATGATGGGCCTCCATATGCAAATGGTGATATTCACATAGGACATGCCTTAAATAAAATCTTAAAGGATTTTGTTTTACGCTATCGTACGATGAAAGGTCATTATGTAAGATACATTCCAGGCTGGGATACTCATGGTCTACCGATTGAAACAGCACTTACTAAAAAAGGTGTGAAGCGTAAAGAAATGACATTAGCTGAATACCGAAAGTTATGTTACTTATATGCTGAGGATCAAGTAAAAAAACAAAAAGATCAATTTAAACGCCTTGGAATTTTAGGCGAATGGGATCAACCCTATATCACCTATACTGGCGATTATGAAGCACGTCAAGTACGTTTATTTGCAAAAATGGTGAATCGTGGACTTATCTACAAAGGCCTAAAGCCTGTTTTTTGGTCACCATCTTCGGAATCTGCACTTGCTGAAGCTGAAATTGAATATGCTGATAAACAATCCATCTCAATCTATGTTGCTTTCCCATCTTTCAAAGGAGAAGAGCTATTGAAAGATGCATCTTATATCATTTGGACAACTACACCTTGGACAATTCCAGCAAATCTTGCGATTTCTGTGCATCCTTTGTTTAAGTATGCAGTTGTTAAAGTGAGTGGCCAAAAGTTTGTCGTGGCTGATACACTCGTACAAAACTTAGCTAAAATCTTGAATTGGGAATCTTATGAGGTGCTTGGACTCATTAAGGGTAGTGAATTAGAATATCAGCAATATGTTCACCCGATTTATCAAAGAGTGAGCCCAATCATTGTAGGAGATCATGTTACTGATTCTGATGGTACTGGTTTAGTTCATACAGCACCTGGCCATGGTGAAGATGATTATCGCGTTGGTAAACAATATAATTTAGATATCTTATGTCCTGTTGACAATCAAGGGATGATGACTGAAGAAGCCGGTCCATTTGCTGGATTATTTTACGAAGTTGCCAATGAAAAAGTCGTTGAATCACTTGAATCTTTAGGAGTTTTATTAAAGAAAGAAAAATTTACACATTCTTATCCTCATGATTGGCGGACACAAAAGCCTGTCATTTTTAGAGCAACTCCTCAATGGTTCGCATCTATCGATAAATTAAAAGAAGAATTACTGGATGAAGTTAAAAAAATCGATTGGCTTCCTTTATGGGGTGAAGTTCGTATTGCAAATATGATTGAAGGAAGAGAAGATTGGTGTATCTCTAGACAACGTGCATGGGGTGTTCCAATTCCTGTCTTTTATGCTGAAAACCATGAACCAATCCTCGATCAAAAAGTCTTAGAACACGTTGCATCATTATTTGAGAAACATGGTTCAAATATTTGGTATATCAAAGAAGCAAAAGACTTATTGCCTGAAGGTTATACGCATCTAGGTAGTCCCAATGGAATATTCAAAAAAGAAACAGACATCATGGATGTTTGGTTTGATTCTGGGACGTCACATAGCGTATTAGAAGCTAGAGGACTAAATTATCCGGCTGATCTTTATTTAGAAGGCTCTGACCAATATCGTGGATGGTTTAATTCATCCTTGATCACTGGAGTTGCAGCACTTAACCAGTCACCTTACAAAAAAGTAGTTTCACATGGCTTTGTTTTAGACGGACAAGGTCGAAAAATGAGTAAATCACTGGGTAACACCGTTGATCCACTCGCAATTATGAAACAACAAGGTGCAGATTTACTTAGACTATGGGTAGCTACAGTCGATTATCAGAGTGATGTGAGAATTTCGAATGAAATGATGACACAAATCTCTGAAGGGTACCGCAAAATCAGAAACACATTCCGATTTATGCTTGGTAACTTATCGGGATTTGATCCAAAGACAAATTATGTAAAACAAGAAGATCGCTTACCCATACATAAAGTAATGACAGAGACCTATCATTTAGTTAGTAATCAAATTCTTGATGCTTATGAAAATTATCAATTTGATAAAGTTTACCGAATTGTTATGCCTTTTATGATTAATGAACTTTCAGCCTTTTATCTTGACTTCACAAAAGATATTTTATATATCGAAAAAGAAAATCAACTAGAAAGACGTATGGTTCAATCTGTGATTTATGATATCACGATGGGATTATTGAAGTTATTGACACCGATTATTCCCCACACAACATCAGAAGCTTATAACATACTGCCTTTTACACATGAAGATGATGTTTATTTAGAATATATGCCCAAGGTATATGCATCATTTGATCAAAATTTGATGAACGATTTTAACCTTTTCATGGAAATTCGTGAACTTATTTTGAAAAAACTTGAAGATGCAAGAGAACAAAAATTAATCGGTAAATCATTACAAGCAAAACTCGAACTTAAATTGCTTTCTAAAGATTTAGATGCATTCTCACGTTTGAAATTAAATCTTCATCAAGTGCTCATTGTTTCAAGTGTTTCAATTGAAAAATCGAATGATAGAGAAGTTAAAGTATGGGTTGCTGATGGACATGTATGTGAACGTTGTTGGAATATTGTGTCACATGTCCATGAGAATGGATTATGTGAACGTTGTAACGATGTTATTGGAGGAGAAAAATGAACATTTTAGTTGTCAATGATGATGGCTATCAAGCGGATGGATTAGCAATATTAGTGAAATCTTTACAACCCTTTGGTAATGTTTATGTTGCAGCACCAAAAGAACACCAAAGTGCGAAAAGCCATGGAATTACTATAAAAAGTCGCATTGAAACTTTTTATACAGATCCTATTCCTGGTTCTGAAGCGACACTCGTCGTCGATGGTATGCCTGCAGATGCGACAAGACTTGGTTTAAAGGTCTTCAATGTTGATTTTGATTTAGTCGTATCGGGAATTAATTATGGTCCTAATATTGCGAAAGATATCTTTTACAGTGGGACTGTTTCGGCAGCTTTAGAGGCTAAAATCCTTGGTGTTCCTGCGATTGCTATTTCGGCTCCACATACAAATTTAAGTTATTTGGTCGATGAAACCATCAAAATTATGGATGAAATTATTGAAGCTAAACTTTATGATGGTCCAGGCATTTTAAATATAAATTTCCCTAAAGCAAATTTTGCTAAACCGCTTGGTGTGAAAATTACTACTATGGGTTCAAGATTACAACATGCTGAGTTCATAAAAAGCGAAAGAGTTGATATATTTCATATCAAAAGTTCAATCATTCATTATCAAGAACTACCTGAAAGTGATGTTGTCGCTTATGATGAAGGCTATATTTCCATCACACCACTGAAGTTAGATCGCACAGATTATGCATGGATGAATGAAATCTTAGGTAACGATTAGTCTGTTTTGTTTTAACTATGTTAAACTAATAGTAAGGTAGGTGAAATCATGGCGCAATTCAATATTCATTTTTTCAAAGAAAAATCACGGAAAATCGATGTCGACGGTCTGATTAGTTTTTTTGAAAGAATTGAAGGATTTACTGTTGAAATTGATCAAGAAAGTGTGCGAATGAATTACGAACATCCAAGGTTGGAATATAAAGCAAAGTTTGTGATCACTCCAAAATCGTGTGTTCCTGATATTTATCGTTTGAGTCCTAAATTTCTAGATTTAAATTTTCATTTAGAACTCTCATTGTTGACACCTTATTACATTGCTAAACAGATTTTTGACATTGTAAAGCGTATATGTGATGCCTATGATTTCCATATTTATAATGAAATGCTTGAGGATGTGAAAGCTTTCAAAATAGAGCTTGTCATGAAGGCTTTTGAAATGCTTAAGGAAGCGTATATTAAAAAGAATCCAGTCATTTTAGCAGATTATCATCGTTTATCAAAAGATAAATCACAAGCAGTATTCCGCTATATGGATGACATTTTAGAACTTCAAAAATATTATCAAGAGCTTGACACGTATGTACCAAGATACCACATTTTAACAACTGAAGAAAAAGCATTAGTTTTTGCTATCGAGTGGAAAGAGCATACACTTACTGTATTTCCTCCCTATCTTGATTATGTGTTTTATCGCGTGGGAAATGAAATTAAAGTGATTAGTTATGAAG
Source organism: Acholeplasmataceae bacterium UBA6181 (assembly GCA_002422135.1). Lineage (GTDB taxonomy): Bacteria > Bacillota_I > Bacilli_A > Acholeplasmatales > Acholeplasmataceae > UBA6181. Next base: position 8,243 of record DITP01000057.1, on the reverse strand, counting down.
AACTCTATCCACTGATTGATAAATATGTCTCAGATGTTCCTGGATTTATTAAAGGAGCAAAAGTGATGTCAAAAAAATTAAGTAAAAAAATATTTAAAGTTATGAAGAAAACAAAATTCACCAAGATCAATCATACGTTTGCAAAAGAAGGCATCAAGCGTTTATTGGACTAGAAGGAGTATGGTTTGACCAAAAAAATATTAATTCATATCACTGGCTTTATTATGGTGTCACTAGGCGTTGTAGGCATCATTTATGCGAGATTAGGTGCATCACCAATTGATGCGTTTAATTACTTCATGTATGTCATTACACCTTTATCATTAGGAACGATGGCGGTTTTAACCGGATTAGTTGTCGCCTTAATTGGATATATCTTTGATCGCAAGAAAGATATTTTTTTAAGTATTTCATTTTTATTCTTAGTGGGAATATTCATTGATTTTTTTAAGTATTTATTTGATTTACTCCCACAAACATTATTTGAACAACTGTGGATTCAAATTCCATTGTCATTGATTAGTTTAGTTGTGATAGCAATCGGAACTGCCATGACAATCACTACAGGACTATCCGTATCACCCTATGAAAGACTTATGAATGTTATCGATCGAAAAATTCATAGCATTCGTTATTCAAAGATGATTATTGAAGGAACATTCTTCGTCATCGCGATTGTTTTAGGGATTGTCACAAAACTCATTTGGACTCAAGTAAATTTCATGACGCTCATGATGGTTTTATTTAACGGTCCACTTGTTCAATATTTTCAACAAAAAATATTAAACCAAAAAAGAAAGGGAGTATTAATTCATGCAATTGAATAAAATGATTGACCACACAAAATTAGGTGCAAATGTAACAAATGCACAAATTGACAAATTGATTGAGGAAGCTAAAGCTTATGACTTTAAGAGCGTTTGCGTTAATCCAATCTTTGTCCAACATGCAAAAGAAGAGCTTAAAGATACAGATGTTTTAGTTTGTACGGTAATTGGCTTCCCACATGGCACACACCATCCAGAGGTGAAAGCAATGGAGGCTAGAGTTGCTGTACTTTCCGGTGCTGATGAACTGGATATGGTGATTAATGTCAATGCATTAAAAGAAGGTCATGATGAACTGATTCTTATGGAAATTAAAGGTGTGGTTTCAATGGCTGAAGGAAGAACAGTTAAAGTGATTATTGAAACATGTTATTTGACACCCGAAGAAATAGTCAGAGCTTGTAAGATTGCTGTTAGTGCTGGTGCAAATTTTGTGAAAACATCAACTGGTTTCGGTCCATCAGGAGCAAAAGTTGAAGATGTAAAGCTCATGAAAGAAACCGTAGGCGATAAAGCGTTTGTCAAAGCAAGCGGTGGTGTTAGAACATACCAAGATGCGATGAAAATGATTGAAGCAGGTGCAACAAGAATCGGGACATCCAATGGTGTCGATATTGTATTAAAGAAAGGATTAGAAAATGTATCCAACTCCTCATATTGATCAAGAAAATAAAGATTTAATTGCAAAAACAGTTTTAATGCCTGGTGATCCACTTCGTGCAAAATATATTGCAGATACATTTTTAACCGATGTAGTGCAAATTAATAGTGTACGTAATATGTTTGGTTATACTGGATATTTTAATAAAAAGAAAGTAACAGTCATGGGTTCCGGAATGGGAATGCCATCGATTGGTATTTATAGCTATGAGCTTTTTAGATTTTACGATGTCGAAAAGATTATTCGGATTGGTTCATGTGGTGCATATACCGATGATTTAAAGCTATATGATGTTATTTTAGTTGAAAAAGCTTTCTCTGAATCAAGTTATGCAAAGACGATGGGTGTAACTTCTCGTAAATACTTATCAGCATCGAAATCACTCAATCAACGGATTACTCGAGCTGCAGAAAAACTTGGGACACCACTTCATGTAACAACTGTTCACTCATCCGATGTTTTTTACCGACTAAATCCAAATGAGTTTAAAGATATCCATAAAACCTATGGTGCAGATGCTGTTGAGATGGAGTCATTTGCTTTATTTGCGAACGCAAAAGCACTCAATAAGAAAGCTGCTTGTTTATTAACCGTTTCTGATTCACTTGTGACGCATGAGGCAACAACATCACAAGAACGCCAAGAAGCGTTTACGAAAATGATGGAAGTTGCACTTCATAGTCTATAATGTATTTTATTGAGAACAATTTTAAGACCATTCAATTTTCAGCATTTTTCACTGCGCCTGATGATTTGAAGGTAAGAGCTTATCGTAGTGTGTTGCCAAATGTATTAACAACGACGAATGACCTGTTTAAAACTAAACTTTTGTTAAATGAGCACCTTGAGCATCTCTATGGTGCTTATTTTCGTCAAAAGATTGACAAATATGGGAATCAAAGCGTCATGAGTATCACATTAACTATTCCAAATCCGCAAATTGTGAAAGATAAAGCATTATTTGACCATGCTTTGGCATTGTTTAAATCGACAATATTTGAAAGAAATACTTTGAGTGAGGATGTTTTTCTTGATGAGAAACGAAATACGATTGAACTATATGAAAGTTTGAAAGATCGAAAGAGACAATATGCACAATTTAAGTTTTTTGAACATTTTTTTGATCATGATAATGATCGAGTTCCATTAGTAGGTAGTTTATCTGATGTTAAAAAAATGTCCTTTGATGGTTTAATGAACTACTATGATTCCGTATTAAGTCATAATCAAATTGAAATTATCGTCAACGGTAGTTTAGATGACGACATGAAACAAAAGGTGCAAAACGCTTTTCCAAAGAGTGAAGAAAATACTTATAAAGTCATGACGAAAAATTGGAGGCTTAGATCATTAAAGACTGTCAAGGATCAAATTGAAACCAAACAAGCCATTATTATGATTGGTTATGTGTTACCAATTTTCATTAAGGAATCCCTCTATGAAGCAGCAATGTTGTTTGATGCTATATTAGGTGAAACACCAGAAAGTCGTCTATTTCAAAAGATTCGTGAAGAAAAAGGTTTATGTTACGACGTCTCATCCTCTTATGATGGTTATAAGGGTGTCTTAATTGTGCATTCAGGTGTGAGTATTGAACAAAAAGATGAAGCGCTTAAGTCTATGTTAGAATTAGTCGATGATATGATTAAAAATCACATTACCGATGAAGAACTTGCAATTGCAAAATCATATGTTTCACATATGTATAAGAGTAATACGGATTCACAATCGGCTTTAACACGCAGAAAGTTTACGAGTCTGATTTTAAATGATCCATCAACGATTGATGACCGTTTAGCTAGAATTGAATTAGTAACTAAAGACGATATCAAGAAAGTCATGGATCAACTTGTTTTGGATACCATCTATATGCTGGAGGAAGAACATGATTAAAAAAACATACCCAAACTATCATGAGACCGTCTATATCTATAAATTAAAAAACGGGATGCAAATACACGTCATGCCACAACCAGCTCCATTTTATTCAACCTACGTTGAATTATCAGTTCCCTATGGTGCACTTGATTTAAACTATAAATTTGAAAACGAATTTGTTGAAACACCTCCCGGAACTGCACATTTTTTTGAACATAAAATATTCGCAATGCCTGATGGCGATGCTTTTTCAACTTTTTCAAGACTAGGTGTTGAAGCCAACGCGATGACCTCTTATGATCAAACATCTTATCTCTTCAAGTCAACCAATCATTTTTATGAGGCACTGGCTCATTTACTTAACATGCTCGATACACCATACTTTACTGATGAAAATATCGAGAAAGAAAAACTAATTATTGGTGAAGAATTAAAAATGTATCAAGATCATCCAATTTATTCGATGCAAGATCAACTCATCCAAATGCTTTATCATCATCACCCTCAAAAACATGATATTGGTGGTACACTTGAATCCATTCAACAAGTCAATAAAAACACATTAGAACAGGTTTATAAGGCTTTCTATCATCCAAAGAATCGGTTGATGGTGATTGCTGGACAAATTGATTTAGTTGAATTAAAACATTTTATATCATCTTATGATCAAGAAGTGAAACGTTATCAAAAACCAGTGATCTTGTATCCTAAAGAACCAAAGAAGCTTGTTTTAAAAAGTGTATCAAAGAAGAAAAACATCGGAATTAACAAACTGATGATTGGTATTAAATTAGATCCAATTCCTGGTTCTAAAAAAGAAAATTTACGCCAAGAGTTAGCGATGTCATTAGCCATGGGATTACTTTTAGGACCTTCTTCAAAGTTTTATGAAAAGTTAAGTGACGAGAAATTAATCAATCAGAGTTTCTCAGTCAACACTAATTTTCAAAAGTATGCAGAAAACATCATAATCTATGGTGAAAGTAAACATATCATCAAATTAAAACGAACGCTACTTGATTTTTTAACGAAAGATTTAGAGCAAGAGATGACCGAAGAAGCGTTCACTCGATATAAACGAATGTATGTCGGTCAAATCATCTATACCATCAATCAATTAGAAGCGAAAGTCTATTATTACGGTAAATATTGGCATGCTGGTTTGACATTATTTGAAGTCATTGATATGCTCAATGAAATAAATTTAGAAGATGTAATTTTTCAAATTAAGCGGATTAAAAAACGTTACATCGCAAATCTTATTTACAAAAAAGCCTAGACTCTAGGTTTTTTTTATAGAATGAAGTAAATTTCTTGATTAAGACATCACCTAAAATGATATTCATCAAATCTCTTTTGAAAGTACCCAATTTTAGATATTTAAATCTTGATTGGCAATTTTAAAAACTTATAACATCATGTTAACGTTATATCAAAAGGAGGTTTCTATGTTAAATCAATTAGTATTAGTCGGAAGACTGACACATGATCCAGAGACAAGAATCCTAGAAGATGGGAGAAAGGTTTCAGATGTTACAATTGCTGTGCAGCGTTCATTCAAAAATATGGATGGTCAGTATGATACAGACTTTATTAAAGTGACCGTATGGGAAGGTTTGGCGCAAGCCATTGAATCCTATTGTACAAAAGGCGCGATGATTGCTGTTAAAGCAAGAGTTCAATCATGGAAGTATGAATTAAATGAAGAAAGAAAGCTTAATATGCTTGAAGTGATTGCGGAACGGATTAGTTATTTGTCGTCTGGAAAGAAAAATGAAATGGTTAGTGAAGAAAGTTCAGAAATTTGAACTTTTTTTTATTGACACTATATACTATGCAATGTATAATATATCGTGTAAGGATGGTTGAGGTGAACTATGAAGCCACAAGTTAAAAAAGGAATACTTGAAATTTTTGTTCTTGCGATATTGTCAAAAGGCGAATCTTACGGATATCAAATAATCAATGATCTATCCGATACTGTGATTATCACTGAATCGACGCTTTACCCCATATTAAGGCGTTTATTAACTCAAGGAGAGCTTGAGAGTTATAACGAACTTTTTCAAGGAAGAAATCGTAAATATTATCGCATCACTAAAAAAGGGAAGATTCATTTAGATGAATTCATGGAAGAATGGGAATCAGTAAAAAAGATCTATGAGATCTTAAGGAAATAGGTGACATAATGGAAAAGTGGTTAGGCGAATTAAAATTAGAATTGGAAAAACATTTTTATCCTGATGAAGTGAATGACATCCTAGAATACTATGAGGAAATGATTGAAGATCGTATGCAAAATGGTGAACTGAAAGAAGACATCTTTAATAGCTACAACAAAAAAGAAATTGTTCGTGAAATGATGCCGGAAGTTTTATCAAAACGTACAAACATCACTCAAAAAGAACGATTAAAGACAACAAAACAACTTTGGACAGCCATTGCACAGACTTCTTTAAAGATACCTCTTGGTATTCTTTACACAGTATTTGTCATAACGATTTCTGCCATTGTCATTTCTATTTTGGTTTCTGTGATTGGATCACTATTTGTATTTATTGCTTATGGACTTGATTTATTTGAAGCGAGTATTTCAAGTTATGACAAATTGGGTATGTCCGGGATTGCATTAGTCTTATCAGCACTTACGGGGTTAATTATGATCTATTTATATCGTTTAATTTTAGAAATCTATCGAAGAATATTAAATATATTCAGTCAATGGACAAAGAAAAAAGGTGAATGACGATGAAAGTATTATTGAGAATATTTGTGTTTTTATTGATTGTTGGGGTAATCCTTATCGGAGTTGGGATTGCAGGTGGCATGGATGCTAGCCGCATTAGTAGCACGTTTAATCAAAATGAAGCTTATGGAGAACCCATTCATTATACTGAGAGTGAACCCATTGAAAAGTTAGTCATTGATGTTGCGGTTAAACATGTTGATGTTTCTTATACTGATAGTGATTCTTTGAAACTAACCTATTATAGTCACACAGATGATATTTGGGAAGTTAAAAGAGATCTTGATGTGTTGACAATCTCACAAACCCAAAAAGTAAAATTTGTTATCTTTGGATTTAACTTTGGATTTGTAGATCGTGAGTTACTTACGTTAAAAGTTGAAATCCCACAACATTGGGTCCTAGATTATGATTTGACAACGAACACTGGTGACATTAAAATGATCGGTAAGTTCTTAGATCCGATTTTTATGAGTCGATTATTAGCTAAAACGATAAGTATAGAATCTGATACAGGAGATGTTGAAGTTACTTATCTTTCAACGCCTAGTCTTGAACTAAAGACAGATACCGGAGATATTGCAATCCTTAATATGTTAGTCATTGAGAATATTAAGGCGACCAATAGTACAGGTGTTATTCACTTTGAAGATAGTTATGCACAAGAAGTTGATATATTTGGTTCTACTGGACGCATCGAAATCGAAAATTTACATGTTTTATCACTTAACATTGATTCTGATACTGGTCAAGTTATCATCAAAGACACAGAGGTTGATTCACTCATCAGAGTTCGATTATCAACAGGTAGAATTGGTTTATTTGATGTATCAGCTGCCACTTATGACTTAAAAACAAATACAGGCGATGTTGAAGTCGAGCTTATATCACTTTTAGATACAAGATTTGATTTAAGTACCAATACAGGTAAAATTATGGTAGATGGTATCAATCAAGGTGATCGTCATGTTACAACCACTGGTTCAATTAGCATAAATGCTGAAACAGAAACTGGAAATATTTATATTCTTGTACGGGACTAGTCTCGTACGTTTTTTTATCCATGCATCAAGCTACCTAAACCACCCTTTTTATGCTACAATAAAAAAAGGGAGATGTTAAAATGTCAATTAATTTTAAAGAAGAAGTTCTAAAACGTAAGGACTTATTAATCAATGATTTACAAAAGCTCATTCAGATTAATTCTGAGATGACATCATATGATCCAAATCGTAAAGGTGCACCCTTTGGTGAAGGCACAAAAGAAGCCCTAGACTTTATGATTGATTTAGGACAAAGAGATGGCTTTAAAACCGTGAATCTTGAAGGTTATGCAGGCCATATCGAGTATGGCGATCAAAAAGATTATGTTGGAATGATAGGGCATCTAGATGTTGTTCCTGCTGGTAATGACTGGACATATCCTCCTTATGGTGCTGAAATTCATGATGGTAAAATGTATGGACGCGGTACTGAAGATGATAAAGGTCCAACCATTGCAGCTTATTATGCTTTAAAAATATTAAAAGAACTCAATGTCCCACTTTCAAAGCGAATCAAACTTATTTTAGGAAATGATGAAGAAACGGCATGGCGTTGTGTCAGACATTATTTTAGTGTTTATCCTGAACAACCAGTTTCAGGTTTTATCCCGGATGCTGATTTCCCACTCATTTATGCTGAAAAAGGGATCACACGCATTTTTATCGAAGGGAAATTTGATCTTAAAAATGTTATGAATTTAGAAGGTGGATTTAGAGATAATATGGTTCCTGATTATGCAAGTTGTGTCACTACTGATCTAAGTCTTGAATCTAGATTTAATGCTTTCTTGAAGAAAAACAATTATCCCGGAAAAGTCGCTAAAGATCATGATAAGCTAACATTAAAAGTGGATGGTAAAAGTGCACATGGCTCAACTCCACAATTTGGTGAAAATGCGATTGATCGTTTATTTGAGTTCTTTATTGAAGAAAAATTTGATAGTCAACTCGTATCGATGGTTAAAGATGTTCTAATCCATGATATTCATGGAAAGAAGTTTAATGCCAATTACCATGATGAAGAAATGGGTGATTTAACGAATAATTTTGGTGTGATTAAAAAGATGGATGATTTATATCAAATTTCA
>DITP01000031.1 GCA_002422135.1 Acholeplasmataceae bacterium UBA6181 | reverse complement strand
GAGGATATCTAATATCCTTTTTTTATATGATAGGAAATTCTAATTATTTCCACAGAAAAAGACATAGACAAAAACTCACCATAGAAAAGTGAGTGTATCATCATCTATTATAAAAAACTTAAACTCAGATGAGTTTGTTATAAATATCTAAAGGAACAAACTGTAACTTACCGCACTCAGGGCAAGTATCTAAAGGAAAAGGAGAATCATTGGCTTTCATATATTCAGCATAAATAGCAAAGTTAACGCGAAGAGCAAAGTGACAAGACAAACATTTCATATCTACCATGACATCGAAATTAGGAATGGAGATAAACTGCGAAAATGAAGAAAGAGGACCAGGGATGAGACCTTTTTCAACAGCAGATTTATACTGGGAATAGAGATTTTGTTTTTGAATAAAAGAGATATTCGTTTTGATGGTATTAAAGAATTTAGGCATCGGAGATAAATCCTTCTTTCGTAGAATTTGGTAGAAATGAGTAATCAAGATTAAGCATCATCAAAGAGCCGCAGTGACAACGTATCGGGTTATACGTGTACGCGGATTTGAGTAGATAAACCCAGTTGATTTGACGTTTTAGATGAAGAACATAGGAAGTGCTGAGGATTTTTTTAATGGATAGCGGTTTTTTCGTTGTTCGATTCGAATAGAAACCATAGTAGCGGATCAAGTGAAATCCTTTATCGGGGATATGTTTAATGAGTTTAATCATAAACTTATAGACATGTTCCGTGATACTTTGTCTACCCAGTTTTAAATCTTCATTAGTGATATGATCATCTTCGTGAGGGTCAAAGTGCCAAGTGACGGTATGATTAACAGGATTAAAATCATCGATTCTCGACTCAGCAATTGCGGGATGAGAAGCATACCGCGCAATGTAGTCAGCAAGCTGCTTCATTCTTTGGATTGAAGGTTGTTTATCGACTTGAGGACCATAGGTGTAAAAACCGTGTTTATACTTTTTGATGAGAAAAGTTCTGAGTCGATTAAATTGATGATAATCATCTTTGGAAGCATGAACTTTCAAGTAATCGGAAACATTTTTAAGTAGAAGGTACTGCCAGCACTTACGCAATCTTTCAAAAGGAAAGAAGGACATGACGGAAAGATTTTGGTCTTTATCGATCAGTCTTTCAGCAACCAGAGCATGGATATGAGGGTTGGTTTTCATATCCCTACCATAAGAGTGTAAAAACGAGATGATGCCAAGTCGCCTGTCAAGTTTGATGTCATCTTTGGTTTTTTGGATGGAAAGATGAAGTGCCTCATTGACGGTTTGAAAGAGAATATCAAATAAACCGCGGTACATCCAAAAATATTTTCGCATTTCTTTAGCAATTGAAAAAACGAAATGGCGATGAGGACAATCCATTAATTTGGACTGAATAGCAAGTGTCCTTTGAAGTCGGTAGGTTTGGTTGCAAGAGGGACAAAATCGAGAATGACATGACAGTCCTTGAAGGTGATAGTTATCACACGAAGGACATTCAAAGAATAGATATCCTCTAGATAAGTTCTTACAATAAATCATCTTTTCAACATTCTCAATGATTGCTGGACGAAGAAGATGAGAAAAATGCAGTTTAAAAGTATCCCAGTAAGTAGCAAAGATGACTTGAATTAAGGATTTATCAGGATTAAAAACTTTAAGGTTAGATAACTTATTCAGTTCGTTTTCATAGATATCTTTTCCCTGAATAGCTGCAATAGATAAGAGATCTTGATACTTATATTTAACCAAAATAGGATTCATAGTTTAATTATATAAGATTTGAAGAAAAAGAAAAAGGCGATTTAATCGCCCCTAGTGAATTTATTCACTTTTGTTCAGTCATCTTAATGTTTTGTCGTTTTTATTGGCCAAAATCATTGGTTGTGTATTATAACCCGACTTACGCAGATGTTGTGTGAAAAGGAAAAAATAAAGCAATAAAAAAGACAGGAAACTGAATATTAACCTTAAAAAAGACCAAAAAAGGTCTTTTTTTCATATATTTTTAACAAACACTTGACGTTGTGTGCGTTATGTGATATTATAGGTAATAAGAGGTGAGAGATATGTTTATTAAAAAAGAACGGAAAGTCTATAAAGATGGACCAAAAACATTTATTCGTATCGTGGAAGGGTATCGAGAGGATGGAAAAGTCAAACAACGAGCGATAAAAAGTTATGGATTTCTAGAAGATCAAGAGAATCCAGAAGCCTTTTTAGCAATGGTGGCAGAAGAAATGAAAACAATGGGATACCATCGGGATCAAGATATAAACATGAAAATAAAGGCAAAAGATAACCAGTTGAATGGGGAAAACAATATCCGATATAACTATGGGTATAAATATTTAGAGAGTATCTATGATTTTTTAGATATTGATACGTTTTTAAATCAGTACCAGAGTCGAATCGAAAGTAAAGCGGAATATCGATTAGCGGAGATCTTCAAGTTTTTAGTTTTCGAACGAATACTTTCACCAGGGAGTAAACGATCACAAGTACAACGAAGTCCCTACTATTATCAAAAGAAGCATCAATTTTCGTTAGATGATGTCTATCGGAGTATGGATTTACTAGAGCCAATATGGAAGGATCTGCAAACTCACATGCGCAATCGAATTCATAGTGGACTCATCAAACCATCGGAAACGCTGTATTATGATGTGACAAATTACTATTGTGAGATTGACTTTAATGATTTGGCCGAGGGTCTGCGAAAACGAGGGGTATCCAAGGAACATCGATTAAATCCGATTGTAGGCTTGGGACTATTTATGGACCACGCAGGGTTACCCTTATCGTTTCAAGTTTTTCCAGGGAATAAAGCGGAAACCAAAACACTAGAAGAGGGGATTAAAATAGTCAAAGAACAACACCATATTGAACGGATTATTTGTGTGGCGGACAAAGGTTTAAACAGTCTGCCCAACATTCTAAAGTTAATCAATCAAAAGGATGGCTATATCTTTTCACAAATGATTCGCGGCCCGAAGGGAAAACGATTCACAGGGCCACTATTTGATGACTCTGGTTGGATCAATAAATATGACGAGCAGGGAGAATTGGTCTATCGGTACAAAACTTATCTTGATTGCGTAAAACTTGAAAATGGGATTGAACATGAACAACGAATCTTGCTTTATTGGTCCCTCGAAGAAGCGACTATGCAAAAACGAAAGCGAGAGGAGCAATTATCTCGAGCGAAACAGTCATTAAATAATAATGCGTATCAAATTGATCATAGTTTTAGGAAATATATTAAAAAGGATACTACCGAGAAGGCGACGTTAAGTATTAATTATGATTTGGTGGCGGAGGAAGAAAAGTATGATGGATTCTTTTGTTTAGTCACTTCGGAAGTGCATCTGACTCCACAAGAAATGCGAACAACCTATGCGAACTTATGGGAAATTGAAGATAGTTTTCGGGTCACCAAAACAAATTTAGAGTTTCGTCCGATTTATCATTATAAGCAAAGCCATATTATCAGTCACTTTGTAATCTGTTTTACTTCGTTATTGATTTTACGATTATTCCAATACAAACTGAAACAATCGGGGATTTCGCTTTCAGCGGAGCGGATTATCCAAGTATTAAATCGAATGAATGTCGAGAAAACAACCACGGATATCTATCATTTAGAGTCTATTTCAGGTTCGAAAGCATATCAAGCCCTTCTTCAAGATAAAAAACCAATCGTTTATACGAATCGGTTTAGTGATGAAGATCAAGTCGCTCATGATTTAAAACTAATCTATCTAGCTTTTAACGTTGACATGAACCTAGCTTACGTGAAAGTCGAACATTTTAACCGATATTTGAAAATGATTCGTTTTCACACAACATCTGCGTAAGTTGGGGCGATTTAATCGCCCCTAGTGAATTTATTCACTTTTGTTCAGTCATCTTAATGTTTTGTCGTTTTTATTGGCCAAAATCATTGGTTGTGTATTATAATAGATTTAGGCGTTTTTTGAAATGAGGAATAGACATGGATTTATTTAAGAAAATTTACGCATATGATACTGCGAAAAAAGCGAAAGAAGCAGGATATTATCCTTACTTCCATGAACTTACAAGTAAACAAGATACAGTAGTTCACATGGAAGGTAGAGAAGTTATTATGATTGGCTCTAATAACTATCTTGGATTAACTTCACATCCTGAAGTTATTCAGGCCTCTGTTGACGCGACATTAAAATACGGTACTGGGGTTTCTGGATCCCGGTTTTTAAACGGTACACTCAATTTGCATAAGCAATTTGAAACTGAACTTGCTGAGTTTTTAAACAAAGAAGATTGCACAATCTTCAGTACCGGATTCCAAAGCAATCTTGGTATTATTTCAGCCGTTGCTGGAAGAAATGATATTATTTTTTCTGATAAAGAAAATCATGCGTCCATATATGATGGTACAAGATTAAGTTATGCCGAAGTGGTACGTTTCGAACATGCAGATATGAATGATCTCGAAGAAAAACTTGCAAAAGCATCAGAAAACAAAGGAAAATTAGTCATCACTGATGGTGTTTTCTCTATGAGCGGTGAAATTGCAAAACTTCCAGAAATTGTCGCACTTGCCAAAAAATATGGTGCACGTGTGATGGTTGATGACGCCCATGGTTTAGGTGTTATGGGTGAATGTGGACGTGGCACAGCTGAACATTTCGGGCTTGAAAACGAAGTGGATATTATTATGGGGACATTTTCAAAATCACTTGCAAGTTTAGGTGGTTATGTGGCATCCAGTCATGAAGTTGTCGATTATATTCGTCATAATTCAAGACCTTATATATTTTCAGCGGCAATTCCAGCATCCAATGCTGCTGCAGCGCTCCAAGCCTTAAGAATATTAAAACGCGAACCTGAACGAGTTAAAGCACTTCATGACATTTCAGAATATATGCGTCAGGGATTAAAAGCTAAAGGTTTAAAAATCAAAGATTCTAACACTCCAATTATCCCAATTTATACTTATATGCCGATGCGCACAATGGTCGCATGTAATAAATTATTTGAACAAGGTATATATGTGAATCCAGTTATCCCACCAGCAACACCTATTGGTGAATGTTTGATTCGTACAAGCTATACGGCAACACATACGAAAGAACAAATCGACCAAGCTATTGAGCGTATTAGTGAAGTTCTAACAAGCTTAGAAGGATTTAATGAGTAATGGGAAAAGTAATTATTGTAACTGGAGCATCTTCTGGTATCGGACTAACTGTTTCTAAATACCTAGCCGATCAAGGGCATCATGTGTATGGGATTTCTCGTAGTAAAACACATGAAAAAAATGTCAGAAGTATCCAAGCAGATGTCACAAATTTTGATCAAATGATTGAAGCATATCAAGAAATTTATGATATTGAAGGAAGAATCGATGTCTTAATCAATAATGCAGGCATTGGGATTTCTGGAAGTATCGAAGATACACTAACTAAAGACGTATTAGATTTATTCCATGTCAATTTCGTGGGTGTTTTTCACTCAACAAAAGTTGCACTCCCTTTTATGAGGGAAGGAAAGCATGGAAAGATCATTAATATTAGTTCGGTCGCTAGTGTTTTATCGATTCCTTTCCAATCATTTTATAGTAGCTCTAAAGCCGCAATTAATGCTTTTTCAAATGCATTAGCCAATGAAGTTGAACCTTTTGGCATTGATGTATGTGTGATTATGCCTGGAGATATCAAAACGAGTTTTACCAAAAATCGACGTAAGAATGAAATTATTAATCCACATTATGAAAAACGTATTGATAGATCCGTTGCTGTCATGGAAAAAGATGAACAAAATGGCATGGATCCCGAAGTCTTAGCTAAAGTCATTGGGAAACTGATTAAGAAGAAAAAAATGCCTTTATATAAAACTATTGGATTTAAATATAAAATTTTTGTATGTTTAGAAAAATTATTACCAAGAGGTTTTTCGAATTCTGTGGTCGGCAAAATTTATGGGTTTAAAAAAGGAAAGAAGTAAGATGAAAGAACGCGTTTTCTTAAAAGCTATCATGGCAGGGTTATATATCGGTATTGCTGGTCTTGTTTATCTATCAGTGAGCAATAAAATTGTCGGTTCATTTTTATTTAGTACCGGCTTGTTGATGGTAGTAGCAAAAGGATACTTTTTATATACTGGAAAAATCGGTTATTTGCTTCCTTATCAAAAGGGGTTCATCAAAATGATTTTAATGACGATTTTAGGTAATTTTGTTGGAATCGCATTGGTAGGGGTATTATTCTTGTTTACAGGAAAATCTGAAGTTGTTCAAATGAGTGAACAAATCATGGTAACGAAACTCGCGTTTGGACCATTACAAGCACTTATTCTTGCAATTTTTTGTGGGATGCTCATGTATACTGGGGTTCATGGCTATAAATCTATTGAAAATCCGATCATTAAAGTGTTAATCGTTATACTTGCAGTGATGATCTTTATTTTAGCCGGATTTGAACATAGTATTGCAAACTTGCTATACGTTGTCTTGGCAAGGTCATTCACAACGAAGACGATCATTTATGTCATTTTATGGGTTTTAGGAAATTTAATTGGCGCAGTAGCACTCAATTTAGTCGAAGAAAAACTAAACCAAATGAAAGTATAAGAAATCAGATGTCGAACGACATCTTTTTTTTGGAATTTAATTAAAAAAGTTGACTTTATTTCCAAACTATTATATAATTAAAACGCTGCGTGAAATGCACGCTATGTATATTGAGTTTACGGCTCAATTAAGCCGTAAATATTTTTTAAAACAAAATATGAAACACTTGGATATGTGTTTAAGAAAGGAGATCTACAAATGCCAACTATTTCGCAACTCGTAAAAAATGGTAGAACAGACAAAAAGTACAAATCGAAATCACCAGCTCTAGGTTATGGATTCAATAGTCTACAAAAGAGTGAAAGTGATTATACATCCCCACAAAAACGTGGAGTATGTACGCGTGTTACAACCATGACACCAAAGAAACCTAACTCTGCTTTACGTAAGTATGCCCGTGTTCGTTTAAGTAACCAAACTGAAGTTACTGCTTACATTCCAGGTATTGGTCACTCTTTGCAAGAGCACAGCGTGGTATTAATTCGTGGTGGTCGTGTTAAGGACCTTCCAGGAGTACGTTACCACATTGTACGTGGTACGCTAGACGCATCAGGCGTTGCAAACCGCAAACAAGCACGTTCAAAATATGGCGCTAAGCGTCCAAAGGCTACTGCAGCTAAAACAGCAGGTAAAAAATAATATAAACTAATTCATTATTAATCGAAAGGAAGAAGGTGAACTCATGCCACGTAAAGGACATGTTGTAAAACGCGACGTTTTACCAGATCCAATTTATCATTCAAAGCTTGTTACGCGTATTGTTAATACAATTATGCTTGATGGTAAAAAAGGTACTGCTCAATCAATTTTATATGGTGCGTTCAACCGCGTCAAGGAAGCCACAGGTCGTGAGCCAATTGATGTGTTCAATGAAGCACTTAACAACATTATGCCCGTTTTAGAAGTTCGTTCTCGTCGTATTGGTGGTCAAAACTACCAAGTACCAACTGAAGTTAGAGCTTCAAGAAAAACAACATTAGGATTAAGATGGTTAATCAATTACGCACGTTTGCGTAATGAGAAAACTATGGAAGAAAGATTAGCGAAAGAAATCATTGATGCATCACAAGGTTTAGGTGCAGCCGTGAAGAAACGCGAAGATGTACACCGCATGGCTGAAGCAAATAAAGCATTTGCTCACTATCGCTGGTAGTAAGGAGTTAACATTATGCCTCGTGTATTCCCATTAGAAAAAACGCGCAATATCGGCATTATGGCCCATATTGATGCTGGTAAGACAACTACGACGGAAAGAATACTTTTCCATACTGGAAAAATTCATAAATTGGGTGAAACTCACGATGGTTCTGCGACAATGGACTGGATGGAACAAGAACAAGAACGCGGGATTACAATCACATCCGCTGCAACCACAGCGTATTGGAAAGAACACCGCATCAATGTCATTGATACCCCAGGTCACGTTGACTTCACGGTTGAAGTATCAAGATCACTTCGCGTATTAGATGGCGCAGTTGCTGTCTTAGACGCACAAGCCGGGGTAGAGCCCCAAACGGAAACCGTTTGGAGACAGGCCACCGAATATAAAGTCCCACGTATTGTATACGTGAACAAGATGGATAAGATTGGTGCAGATTACGCTCGCGCGATCAAAACCATGCATAACCGTCTTGGTGTCAAAGCATTCCCGATCCAATGGCCGATTGGCGCAGAATCTGATTTTAAAGGGATCATCGATATTATCGAAATGAAAGCCTATGCATATGATGGAAATCAAGAAGAAAATGCAGTTGAGACTCAAATTCCAGCATACTTAAAGGATATCGTCTTAGAAAAAAGAGAACAACTCATTGAAGCAATCGCTGATTTTGATGAAGAACTCATGATGAAATATCTTGAAGGTGAAGAAGTATCGATTCCTGAAATCAAAAGAGCAATCCGCAAAGGAACGCTAGCAGTGAAGTTTTTCCCAGTCATCTGTGGATCCTCATTTAAAAATAAAGGTGTCAAGTTAATGCTTGATGCAATCGTCGATTACTTACCTGCTCCAACTGATATTGATTCAGTCGTTGGACATAACGCAGATGGAGAAGAAGTATTAAGACATCCAAAAGATAGTGAACCATTTACTGCACTCGCTTTTAAAGTGATGACAGACCCATATGTAGGTCGTCTAACATTCTTTAGAGTGTACTCTGGTCAGATTACTGCTGGATCTTATGTATTAAACACCTCTAAAGGTAAAAAAGAACGTTTTGGTCGTGTGCTTCAAATGCATGCGAATCATCGCGAAGAAATTAAAGAAGTATTTGCTGGCGATATTGCAGCTGTTGTTGGTTTAAAAGACACAACGACAGGAGATACACTCACTGGTGAAAGAGATGACATCATCTTAGAATCCATGGTATTCCCAGAACCTGTAATTAACGTAGCAATCGAACCGAAAACAAAACAAGACCAAGATAAAATGGGTATTGCTTTACAAAAACTTGCTGAAGAAGACCCAACATTTAGAACGTTTACTGACCATGAAACAGGACAAACGATTATCGCTGGTATGGGTGAATTACACTTAGATATCATTGTCGATCGTATGCGTCGTGAATTCAAAGTTGAAGCAAACGTTGCTGAACCGCAAGTATCATATCGTGAAACAATTTCAGGAGAAGCCGATATTGAAGGCAAATTCGTTCGTCAATCCGGTGGACGTGGACAATATGGTCACGTTGTGATTAAGTTTGAACCAAACCCCGGCAAGGGTTTCCAATTTGTTGATAAAATTGTGGGTGGTGTCATTCCAAGAGAATATATTCCTGCTGTTCAAAAAGGCTTAGAAGAAGCATTACCTAATGGTATTATTGCTGGATATCCTGCGATTGACATTAAAGCAACGCTTCATTATGGTTCTTACCATGATGTCGACTCATCTGAAATGGCATTTAAGATTGCTGCTTCAATGGCTTTAAAAGAAACAAAGACGAAAGCAAACCCGATTTTATTAGAACCAATCATGGATGTTGAAGTTATCGTACCAAACGACTATGTAGGTAATGTTATCGGTGATTTAACTTCCAGACGTGGACGACTTGAAAGTCAAGAGGGTCGCGACAATGCTGTAGCGATTCGTGCTCTAGTACCGCTTGCAGAAATGTTTGGTTATGCGACAGCATTGCGGTCAAACACTCAAGGTCGTGCCGTATTCATGATGCAATTTGCACATTATGAAAAGACACCAAAATCAATTATGGAAGAAATTATTAAAAAGCGTGGAGTCAATTAATCCACTTGCAAAAATAACCCTATTCATATACAATGAATATGGTAAATATAAACAAAAATATAACACTTTCTTATAGGAGGAAAAAATTAAAATGGCTAAACAAAAATTTGAAAGAACCAAACCACACGTTAACGTTGGTACAATTGGCCACGTTGACCATGGTAAAACAACTTTAACAGCAGCAATCACAATGGTGTTTGCTAAACAAGGACTTGCTGATATTAAAGATTATGCATCAATCGATAGCGCACCAGAAGAAAAAGAACGCGGTATTACTATTAATACTGCACACGTTGAATACCAAACCACAAAGCGTCACTATGCACACGTTGACTGCCCAGGCCATGCTGACTATGTTAAAAACATGATCACGGGTGCTGCACAAATGGATGGTGGTATTCTTGTCGTATCTGCAGCAGACGGCCCAATGCCACAAACTCGCGAACACATCTTACTTTCACGCCAAGTTGGTGTACCTAAGTTAGTTGTATTCATGAATAAAGCAGATATGGTTGATGATGAAGAACTTCTAGATTTAGTTGAAATGGAAATTCGTGAACTACTTTCAGAATACGATTTCCCAGGCGATGAAATTCCTGTCATTCGCGGTTCAGCACTTGGTGCATTGAATGGCGAACCAAAATGGGAAGCTAAAGTTCAAGAATTAATGGATGCTGTTGATAGTTATATTGACACTCCAGTTCGTCAAACTGACAAACCTTTCTTAATGCCAGTTGAAGACGTATTCACGATTACTGGTCGTGGTACAGTTGCTACTGGACGTGTTGAACGTGGTCAAGTTAAAGTTGGTGACCAAGTTGAAATCGTTGGTATTACTGACACTAAATCAACTGTCGTAACTGGCGTTGAAATGTTCAGAAAATTACTTGATTATGCTGAAGCTGGAGACAACATCGGCGCGCTTCTTCGTGGTATCAACCGTGACCAAGTTGAACGTGGTCAAGTTTTAGCTAAACCAAAATCAGTGAACCCACATTTCAAGTTTGAAGCACAAGTTTACGTATTGTCAAAAGAAGAAGGCGGACGCCACACAGCATTTTTCTCAAACTACCGTCCACAATTCTATTTCCGTACAACTGACGTAACAGGTGTCATCACGCTTCAAGAAGGTACAGAAATGGTAATGCCAGGGGATAACACTGTCATGATCGTTGAACTTATCCACCCAATCGCTATCGAAGAAGGAACTAAATTCTCTATTCGTGAAGGCGGACGTACTGTTGGTGCGGGATCAGTAGTTAAAATTTTAGAATAGTAAAAATTTAAGAGGCGAAAGTCTCTTTTTTTTATGCATTGAAAATTTACTTTTTATTCACAAGATTTCCCACGGTTATGTATATTCGACCGAACCAAAATCTTTGCACCATGAATTTATCATTTATATGATAAAATATGGATTAGAAGGCGAGATGAGGATAAGATGATTGATACACACGCCCATTTAAATACTGAAGAATTTAAAGATGATCTTGATGCTAGCATTTTGAGAGCCATTGAACACAAAATTGAGCATATTATCGTCATCGGTATGGATGAAGCATCTAATCAAAGAGCGATTGAAATTGCAGAAACATATGATTTTATTTATGCATCTGTAGGAATTCATCCAGGATATGTTGATCAAGGAAATACCGAATATTTATCAAATTTATTAAAGCATCCAAAGGTCGTAGCAATCGGTGAGTGTGGGCTAGACTTCTATTGGACGAAAGAAAATATTGAAAAACAAAAAGATGTGTTTATCAAACAAATAGAGTTAGCTGTTGAATCTAAATTTCCTTTGGTTATTCATACACGAAATTCCTTTACAGAAGCTTACGAGTTAATTAAGCCGTATCAAGGAAAAGTGACGGGAGTTTTTCATTGTTTTAGTTCGAATGTTGATGATGCAAAAAAAGCGATAGATCTTGGATTTTATATCGGAATCGATGGTCCAGTTACTTATAAAAAAGCTTTAGAGACAGTTGAATTAGTCAAAAATATTGATTTAAAGCATCTATTGATTGAAACAGATAGCCCTTATTTAGCCCCAGTTCCTTTTAGGGGAAAAAGAAATGAGCCAAGTTATATCAGGTTCGTTGCAGAAAAAATTGCTGAAATTAAAGAAGTATCACTTGCTGAAGTGATTAAACAAACAAGTTTGAATGCAAAAATGTTATTCAATATAGGAGGCAACTTATGAGAAAGCGCAGTTTAGGTATGATTTTTTTATTATTCTTTTTAGTTTTACTTTCGGGATGTTACTTATTTGAAGAGACAGAAACACCTTATGTACCAACACAGTCATATGAGGAACAACGGATTAATATGATTAGTGATGTTGAAGGCGCTGTGGTGATTGTGCAAACCGACAATGGTCATGGTTCTGGAATCGTTTATCGAAAAGAAGTTATCCCTGAAACGACATTTTTTAAATATTATGTACTGACCAACCATCATGTGATCGAAGATGGTGGAGAAATTATCATTCGTTATGGCAATGATGGCCCAAGAATTCCGGTGAGAAGCTATGCAAGTTCGGCAATTTATGATGTTGCAGTCCTGACAATAGAAACGGATGAAGATTTACAAGTTCATCTCATCGAACCATTTGAAAATCCTGGGACTAACATTGAAATTAAAAAAGGTCAAGATGTTTATGCCATAGGAACACCTCAAGATATTAACAAATACAACTATGTCACGCAAGGGATTGTGAGCTTAGCTTCATTTCCATATAATGGTGTAAATGGCTTGGCGATTATGCACGATGCAGAAGTTAATCCTGGTAATAGTGGTGGCCCACTTTTCAATTTGGAAGGTAAAGTTATTGGTATTAATGTTGCGAAAGTTACTGAAGTATCCACAGAAGATGGTACTATTGCTGCAGAGGGTTTAAATTATGCAATCAGCATTAATATGGCAGCAGTCGTTGTTAATGGATTTACAGAAAGTGATTTTACCATTATTGAACGTGTTCCAAGATTAGGGATAACAGTTAGAAATTTAGTTGATCACAGAAATACGGATATTAATCCAATTTATGATGCTACACTCTATCCTGATATTGAAACTGGAGTTGTCATCATCGATTTCGATTTGACACGGAATGGTTATAAAGAATTAAAAATTGATGATGTAATTATAAAGATGAATGCTAGTCCGGTTGAAACTATCTTGGACATTCAGGCTCAACTTCTTGATGCCAAAATGGGGGATAGCCATACGATAACTGTTCTACGTAAAGTTGATGATGAATTCGTTGAAATCACCGTGACAGTAATCTTATCATGATTGCCAAAAGCACATACAAAAAACTTGTTAAAAAAGGCTTCACCATCGCATTTTCAGAAAGCATGACAGGTGGTTTTGTTTCGGCTGAAATGGTAAAAATACCGGGAGCATCGAACGTCTTTTTAGGATCAATTGTTGCTTATCAAATGAAGTCTAAACGAGATGTATTAGGTATATCTGGCGATGTTCTTAATACCTATCCTTTGGTGAGTAAAGAGATTGCTTTAGAAATGGCAAGACAAACTTATATTAAATTCAAATCGGACGTCAGTGTGGGTATTACTGGGAATGCAGGTCCAACTTTTGAACCACAAACACATGAACAAAAAGCTTATATCTCAATCAAGATTATTGAGCAATTATATGCTTTTGAAATCGACTTAAGTGGATTAACTCGTCTTCAATCTATTCGAAAAACAACACAGTTTATTTATCGTAAATTGGACGAATTAATCGATTAATTTTCGTCATTTAAAAACATTGTAAAAGCAGTATATCTATGATATAATAACCAAGCATAAGATATATCCTTGTCTTATTAAGACCATAGACCAGAAGGAGGTGGAACAGATGAAAAAGTACGAAATTATGTATATCATCCGTCCAACAGTTGAAAGCGAGAACATTAAGCAAATTGTAAATCACTTTAATGAAATTTTTGTGAATTATAATAGCCAAGTTCTTGAGCTCAAAGAGTTGGGGCTAAAAGATTTAGCTTACGAGATTGAACATCATAAAAAAGGTTATTACGTTTGGCTACTTGTTGAAGCGACTCCAGAAGCAGTTGCAGAATTCAACCGCGTTGTTAGAATCACAGAAGAAGTCATTCGCTATATCGTTGTAAAGGAAGGCGAATAATATGATGAATCGCGTCATATTAGTGGGTCGAATTACAAAAGACCCGGAGTTAAAAATGACACAGTCTAATATTCCTGTATGTTCATTTACACTCGCAGTAAACCGCCAATTTACCGACCAATCCGGCGAAAGACAAGCAGACTTCATTCAATGTGTGGTTTGGCGTAAACAAGCGGAAAATTTAGAGCGTTTTGTTAAAAAAGGCGCACTATTAGGTGTCGAAGGTCGTATTCAAACAAGACAATACGAAACCGATAACGGCACACGTTATGTTACAGAAGTATTGTGTGATTCGATTCAATTTCTAGAAAGTAGAAGTGATTCAGAACCAAAACAAGTCCAAGAGGACAATCCATCTGTGGATAACGATGAATTCTACGAAACGAGCAAACAGCTCGCAGCAGAAGAAGATTTACCATTCTAAAGGAGGAAACATCATGCAACAACCAAGACGTGGTGGCTTTAAAAAGCGTCGTAAAGTATGTTACTTTACTCAAAATAAAGTGGAACACATTGATTTTAAAGATGTCGAACTATTAAAAAGATTTGTTACAGATCGTGGTAAGATTTTACCAAGACGTGTAACAGGAACATCTGCTAAATGGCAACGTCCACTTGCGACAGCAATTAAAAGAGCACGACATATGGCATTATTACCATTCGTTAAAGACTAAATTAAAACAACTGCATGCTTGCATGCAGTTTTTATTTCTATGTCTATCGAATTAAATTGAAATGGGCTTTTATTATTGGTATAATATCTTTAAAGTAGGTGGTTCCTATGAAACGATGGATTTTTTTTGTGATTGCCATTTTAATTTTTGCAACAGGCATTTATTTATACATCCCATATTTTCAATTTGATACACCAGATCAATTACTCAAATTTGTATTTTTAATGGGTAGTTTTGTGCTTGTTTTTGTGACAGTCTATATTACTTTCCATTTACAAGAACGCCAAAAGGTTAAAACATTACAAAACCGACTTTCCATGTGGACGAAATTATCATATCATGTGAATCAAGTAGGTGATGAAGTTTTCAATGAATTACCAATCGGGATCATCGCAATGGATGATGAATATGAAATTAAATGGGCAAATCCACATGCTAAATCAATTTTTGATCCAAAGATTACAGGAAAAGATTTAGAAGATGTGCATGTAGATCTCCATAAAAACATAATGGATAATATGTTAAGCTTCACCATTTTAGTGAAACAAGAGACATATGACGTTTTGTATCGTCCAGAATACAAATTCTTTTACCTTTTTAATATTACCGAAAGAGAAAAAATTAAACTACGATATCATAATCGTATTCCCGCCTTGGGTATTATTTATCTTGATAATTTCGATGAATCTTTATCGCAATTTGATGTTTCAGAACAATCATCACTTAAAGGTGAATATTTAGCTGCGATTGCTGATTGGGCAAATCGGTATGATGGATTTTTAAAACCTTATTCGGATGAAAAATTATTAGTTGTTTTATATCGTGAACAACTTGTGAGAATGATTCAAGATAAATTTGATATTTTAGATAAAATTCGACTTATTTCAACTCAAAATAAAACAAGAGTAAGTATATCAATGGGTGTAGCTTCTTGGGACATTGATTATGAAGACTTAGGTATATACGCACAAAATGCAGTTGAACTCGCTGAAAAACGGGGTGGAGACCAGGTTGTAGTTAACGTCCAAGATCAAAAAATCCAATATTTTGGTGCGAAGAATGATGCTTCTGCGAAAAGTTCAAAAGTTGGTGTAAGAATTAATGCTCAAACGATTGCCGATTTGTTTGAACGATCATCATCTATATTTGTTATGGGACATATGCATGCCGATTTAGATGTTTTTGCATCACTTCTTGCAGTTTATCATCTCGGAAAAGCATCTAGAAAACCTGTGTTCATGGTGATGGATGAAGATAAATTAGATCCAACCACAAAAAAAGTGTATGATATTGTGATTGAAAAGGATCCGCAAATAAAAGAAAGAATCATTACTTCAGATGTCGCATATCGGCAAATTATGCCCGAAAGTATGCTTGTCGTTGTCGATTCACAATCACCTAAAATCGTGATGAGCCCTCAATTATTAGAAAAAGCTAATAAAACTATTGTGATTGATCATCATCGTATTGGTGAAGAAACATTTAATGCAATGTTTTCAATAAATGAGCCATATGCATCCTCAACTATTGAATTATTAACGGACATTATGTCTTTTTATACATCGCTAGAGGAATTTAAAATTACGCCACTTGAAGCCAGTGTGATGTATGCAGGTTTGATTGTTGACACGAATAACTTTAGTTATCGAACAAGTGCTCGAACATTTGATGTTGCATCTCAACTGAGAGATTTAGGAGCGGATATCACAGAAGTTAAATTGTGGCTAAGAAGAGATCTCATGCGCACAATGGAGATTAATCAACTCTTGAGTCAAGTGGATATTTATTTAGATCGTTTTGCGTTCGTTGTAACATCTGAGGTTTATGATGATCGAGTTTTACTTGCTCAAGTTGCCGATGCTGCACTTATGATTAGTGGCATTGATGCGTCTTTTGTGATTGCCAGAACTGATGCTGAAACAGTATCGGTTTCTGCAAGATCATATCAGCAAATTAATGTTCAAATCATTATGGAAGCCATCGGTGGCGGTGGTCATCTAAATAGTGCTGCTGCACAAATTCAACAAAAGTCAATTCATGAAGTCCAAGATGAATTGAAAAAAATTATTGATTTAGAATATGGAGGAGAAGGGGAAATCATGAAAATCATTTTATTAGAAGATGTTAAAGGTCGCGGAAAGAAAGATGATATTTTGGATGTTGCTGCTGGTTTTGGTCAGTATCTTGTGACACAAAAAAAGGCAATGATGGCATCTGATGAAAACTTAGAAGCTTTAAAACAACAAAAAGAAGAAGAAAAACGTGAAATAGAACGCCATTTAGAATTAATGCGTAAACTAAAAGCAGAGATTGATGGAAAGAAAATCACGCTTGGAATTCAAATTGGACAAGATGGGAAATTATTTGGTCACGTGACGACTAAGCAGATTGTTGAACAATTTGAACAGGATCACCATATTTTAATCGATAAGAAAAAAGTAGAATTATCAAGCGATATCAACTCTGTTGGCATTTACACTGCAACCGTTCAACTCCATAAAGATATAAAAGCGCAATTTGAAGTACATATTATAGAAAAGTAGGCAAAATCAATGGCTAAAAGTTTACCGCATCATCACGAAGCAGAACAATCTGTTTTGGGGACAGTATTTTTGGAACCCAAAAAAGTTGTTGAAGTGATTGACCAATTAAATCCGGAGGATTTCTATGCTTTAAGCCATAGCCTCATCTATAAAGCGATGAAAGATCTTTATCAAGAAAACTTAAAGATTGACTATGCTACAATCGCTGCTCGTTTAGAAGCGGAACAAACACTGGGCAAGGCTGGTGGTATGAGCTATTTGCTAGAGCTTTCAGAATCTGTTCCTTCGACAGCTCATTTAGAGACTTATGTAGATTTAGTGAAGGATGGTTCTTTAAAACGTCAAGTCATTCAACTTGCTGGAGAAATTCTTGAGGAAGGCTACCAAGGTGCAAATTCTGCTGGTGAGTATTTAACAAGAGCTGAAGAAAGTATTTTTGCACTTTCACAAAAAAGAAAAACAACCGTATTTTTAGAACTTTCAGAAGTTATCTCAGAAGTTAAAGAAAAAACTGAACGTAATCGCGATAAAAAAGGTGACGTTACAGGTTTAAGAACTGGATTTTCAAATCTAGATCATTTTACAAATGGTCTTCAACCTGAAGAACTAATTATTTTAGCTGCTCGTCCTTCAATGGGTAAGAGTGCTTTCGCGATGAATTTAGCACTAAATGTAGCGAAAAGAAATAAAGATGGAAAAGCTGGAGTTGCGATATTCAGTTTGGAAATGAGCAACGAGCAATTGGTTTCAAGAATGCTTTCAGCAGAAGCAAATATTGAAAACACAAAAATTAAAACGGGCAAACTTACATCTCGTGAATGGCAATTTTTAGAAGGCGGTATGCAATCCTTATCACGATTACCGATTGTTTTTGATGATTCATCATCGGTAACGGTTTCTGATATTCGTGCGAAATGCCGTAAAATTGCACAACAAGGAAGACTAGATTTTGTTGTGATTGACTATCTTCAATTAATCAAAGCTGATGATAGCCGATCAGGCAATCGTCAAGAAGAAGTTGCCAAAATTTCTAGAGGATTAAAGCAGATGGCTAGAGAACTTAAAGTACCAATCTTGGCATTATCACAGTTATCTCGTGATGTTGAAAAACGTGAAGATAAACGTCCGATTTTATCAGACTTAAGAGAGTCCGGAAGTATTGAACAGGATGCAGATATTGTCATGTTTTTATATCGTAACGATTATTATGAAAGAAATACCGAAAGCAAAACAGGTGAAGTTGAACTTTCAATTGCTAAAAATCGGCAAGGTGCCGCTGGTATCACTCTTAAGTTCAGATTTGATACTGAATATTCACGCTTTACCGTTCAAACAGAGCGTGAAGAAGAATCATTTAAAGATTAAAAAAATAGCACCAAGCAACTGCTTGGTGCATTTCTTTTTTATTATTTGAGTGTGTAAGTTAACATCCAAATGTGCTTTTCAAAACTTGCAAGTGTACCAATAATTAAATCAGCAGTGACTTCATCATTTTGATCTTGAGCAATTTTTAAAGTTTCTTTCAATTCAATGGTTAATAATTTAAAGTCATCAAGAATGTGTTTAACCATTTCTTCAGGTTTTTCTAAACCGCTCGCTTCTCTAATTGATGCGATTTCTAAATAACCCTTAAGATTTGATATTGGTTTTCCACCAATCATTAACAATCTTTCTGCGAATCCATCATATAGTTCATTCATTTCATCGTAGAACTCTTCAAATTTTCCGTGTAATGCGTAGAAGTTAGGACCGGTAACATACCAGTGAAAAT
Organism: Acholeplasmataceae bacterium UBA6181; assembly: GCA_002422135.1. Taxonomy (GTDB): domain Bacteria; phylum Bacillota_I; class Bacilli_A; order Acholeplasmatales; family Acholeplasmataceae; genus UBA6181. Next base: position 15,715 of record DITP01000031.1, on the reverse strand, counting down.
GATGCAATTTTGTAAAGAATACGCTTAAGTTTGCGACTTGCTTGTTTAAAGCTTGATAAAGTTTTTCCATAATTAATACCTTTCCTTTCTTATTTCTACTCTTATTATAGCATAGGGGGTATTTCATTCCTATTTATATGCTTCTTTATACTAAATAGGCCATATTTTAACATAATTATTAAAATAGTTTAAAATTTTAACTATTTGTTTACATAGTAAATTGTTATAAAATATGGTATTATTTAACGGGTGATATTATGTTTGATCGTTTAAAATTGATCGAAAAACAATACAAAGATCTTCAAGATAAATTATCAAGTGGCAAACTTGAAGTTAAAGAAATGACAACTTTATTAAAGGAATTAAGCTCCATACAAGAAATTGTGGAGGTTTATCATTTTTATCTTGAAAAAGAAAAAGAATTAAAAGATTTAGAAACTTTAATTGAAGATGATAAAGAGGATGATTTAGTTGAACTTGCAATATTTGAACGAGATGAAATTGAACAAGTTCTAATTTATACTGAAGAAAAACTAAAGGTTCTTTTATTGCCAAAAGATCCAAATGATGAAAAAAATGTCATTATGGAAATTAAGGGTGCCGCTGGTGGAGATGAAGCTAACATCTTTGCGGGTGATCTTTTTAGAATGTATTCAAAATATGCTGAAATTAAGGGTTGGAAAATCGAAATTTTAAATGCGATGGAAGGCAGTATGGGTGGATTTACATCGATTGAATTTATGGTATCAGGTAAATTAGTTTACTCATTTTTAAAATATGAATCCGGTGTTCATCGTGTTCAACGCGTACCAGAAACCGAATCTATGGGACGTGTGCATACATCGACAGCTACTGTTCTTGTCATGCCTGAAGCTGAAGAAGTAGAGCTTGATGTAAAATGGGAAGACATTCGTTTTGATACTTATAATTCATCAGGTCCAGGTGGACAATCTGTGAACACAACTAAATCCGCTGTTCGATTAACACATATCCCAACAGGTATAGCAGTTGCTTGTCAGGAGGGAAAAAGTCAACATGAAAATCGTGATAAAGCCTTTAGATTACTAAAAACGCGTATTTATGATCAAATGATCGAAGCTCAAATGGAAAAAGAGGATGCTGAACGAAGATCATTAGTCGGACGAGGTGAACGAAGTGAAAAAATTAGAACCTATAATTATCCACAAAATCGTGTTTCTGATCATCGTATTGGTTTAACGTTACAAAGATTAGATGCAATCATTGAAGGTAAGTTAGATTTAATCTTAGAGCCCTTGTTAAATGAGTTTCAAAAAAGACAACTCATCGGAGAGCAAGCATGACATATGAAGCATTACTTAGAAAAGCGATAAAACTTACTGAATCATTAGATAAGGAAACTGAAGCTGTTAAATTCTTGTTAATGGAAACATTTCAAGGTAATCCTCATGCTTTTTATATGGTGCTCAATCAAGAAACCGATAAAACAGTTGAAAACTTATTTTTAGAACGATTAAATTTATATTTATATCAACATGTTCCAGTTCAACATTTACTTGGATTTTCCTATTTTTTTGGATATAAATATAAAGTGAATGAAGATGTTTTAATCCCAAGACTCGAAACAGAACATCTCGTTGAACAGGTTATTTTATATTATGACACTTATTTCTCAAATAAAAAGATTAAAGTACTTGATTTAGGGTGTGGGAGTGGATGTATTGGATTAACAATTAAATTGGAAGCACCAGAAGTTGAAATAACACTTTCAGATATTAGTGAAAAAGCACTGAATGTTGCGATTGAAAATCAAAAAAATTTCAATATCAAAGCTGAATTTATTTTGAGTGATTTGTTTGATAAGATTGAAGGAAAATTTGATATCATCGTTTCTAATCCTCCTTACATTCCAGTGGACGAAGAAGTCATGGATATCGTAAAGAAAGAACCTTCGGTTGCGTTATATGGTGGTAAATTTGGTCTTGATTTTTATGCACGCATCATAAAGAATGCACGCGATTATTTAAATCATGATGGACTTATAGCTTTTGAGCATGGATATCAACACGCAAAATCACTTTATGAATTAATCCATCAAGTTTATCCTGAAGCAACAATCATTCAGATGAAAGATTTAGCAGGGAAAGATCGATTTACATTTATTGGTTTTGGAGGTATTTTGAAATGAAAAAAGGCGAATTAATCATTATGCCAACAGACACCGTTTACGGTTTATGTGCCATGCTATATGATGAAGAAGCACTTGAAAGGATTTTTATACTTAAGGGAAGAGAACAAACGAAACAAATCCCTATACTGTTAAGCTCAATAAATGAAGCGAAAGAGATTGGGATTATTTCAAAACAAGCAGAAGTCATTATGAAACATTTTTGGCCAGGAGCACTTACAATTGTTCTTAGAACTACAGAAACATTTAAATCTAAAACGGGTGAAAGCACCATTGCATTACGAATTCCTAATCATCCAGTTGCATTACAGCTCCTTAAACAATACGGTCCTATGCGTGCGACTTCCGTCAATTTAAGTGGCCAACAACCTCTAACAAAAATTGATGAAATTAAACGAACTTTTGGTCACAGTGTGAAAGAGATTTATGAACAACATGAAAAAGCATTAAATGTATCTTCAACCGTTATTGACTTAACTGATAAACTTAAAATTATGCGTGAAGGAACCATTACACTTAAAGAGTTAGAGGCCGTATTAAGCCGTCTAAATTAGAAGTTATGCCGCAATTTTTAATATAATCAAAATTGCGGTTTTTTTATGTCAGAAAATTATCAATTTTCAAAAAAAATGAATCATAATATGTGTCAAAATCAATATTTTGATATATAATAAACAAGGCTTATGAAAAGAGGTTTCAAATGGATATTCGTAATATCGCCATCATCGCACACGTTGATCATGGCAAAACAACACTCGTTAATCAATTATTAAAACAAAGCGAACGCTTTGATGATCACGTCGCGCTCGATGATCGTGTGATGGATTCTAATGATATTGAAAGAGAACGCGGGATTACTATCCTTGCTAAAAATACTGCAATCATCTATAAAAATTATCGTATTAACATCTTAGACACACCAGGACACGCCGATTTTGGTGGTGAAGTTGAACGTATTATGCATATGGTGGATGGGGTTCTTTTACTCGTTGACGCCTATGAAGGTGTGATGCCACAAACACGTTTTGTATTAAAAAAAGCTTTAGAGGCTAAACTTTTACCAATTGTCGTAATTAATAAAGTAGATCGTAAATACGCAGATATTCAACGGACAGTCAATGAAGTTTATGACTTGTTTATTGATTTAGGAGCAAATGAACATCAACTCGATTTCCCGGTACTCTATGCTTCTGGTATCCAGGGGTTGTCCAATTACACACCACATCTATATTTAGATATTAAAATGGAACCAATTTTAGACACCATCATCAAAGAAATTCCTCAACCTAATCAAAATAAAGAAGACCATTTAGTATTTCAACCCGCACTTATTGATTACAATGATTACGTTGGAAGAATGGGAATTGGAAAAATTCATCAAGGGACACTTCGTGTTAACGATACAGTGAGTTGTGTCAGATTAGATGGATCAACCATTCAATTTAGGATTCAAAAAATCTTCCAAAGCTTAGGTGTCGAAAAAACAGAAGTTATGGAAGCGTATGCCGGCGATATTGTATCGGTTGCTGGTCTTCCTGATATCCATGTTGGTGAAACAGTTTGTGAAGTTGGTTTCGAAGTTACATTACCACACCTACATATCGATGAACCAACGGTTCAAATGACGTTTTTAACCAATAATAGTCCATTTGCAGGTAAAGAAGGAAAATTTGTGACTGCAACTAAAATTGATGAAAGATTGTTCAAAGAAACACAAAAAGATGTAAGTCTTCGAGTTGATCGTATTGATAATAGTGAAGCGTGGATTGTATCTGGACGCGGTGAATTACATTTAGGTATTTTAATTGAAAATATGCGTCGTGAATCATTTGAATTTCAAGTGTCTCGTCCAAGAGTTATTGTAAAAACAATAAATGGTGTTCAATGTGAACCGTATGAAGATGTTCAAATTGACTGTCCAACAGAATTTATTGGGACCATTATTGAAATGCTTGGCGAAAGAAGAGGCGATTTGTCATCCATGAACCAAGTAGGTGACTATTCGAGAATTCGGTATACAATGCCATCAAGAGGGCTCATTGGATTTATGACACAGTTTTTAACTGCAACTAAAGGATATGGTATTTTATCCCATGTGTATTTAGATTATCGGCCAATAATTCAAGAAACTGTTGGTAATCGTCGTTCAGGTGCATTAGTTTCTTTAAATCAAGGTATGACAACAGCTTACGCGATTGGTCGTTTAGAAGATAGAGGTTACATGTTTGTTGATACTAGAACTTCAGTTTATGAAGGCATGATTGTCGGTGAAGCTAATAAAGATTCGGATTTAGTTGTGAATGTGACACAAGAAAAGCAATTAACCAATATGCGTTCAGCATCTAAAGATTCAACTGTTGTTTTAAAGAAACCCAGATTAATGACACTAGAAGCTTGTTTAGCATTCATTAATGACGATGAACTGATTGAAATTACACCTTTAAACATTCGTTTAAGAAAGACATTACTTAGAGCAAACGAACGTAAAAAAGCTTATTTATATGGAAACGATTAAGGCGCTCCGCGTCTTTTTTGTTAAAGTATGTAAATGGCGTTTCTTCTTTGTCCTTAAGGGTCAGTTTATGATATAATGTTTTATAGGTAAAACACAGGAGGAGTCTATGAAAATTGCGATTGGTAGTGATCATGGAGGATTCGAATTAAAAGAGAATATTAAGAAATATTTCGAGGATAAAAACATACAGTATCATGATTTTGGAACAAATTCGAATGATGCTGTGGATTATCCCGATTTTGCAAATAAGGTTGGACATGCTGTGGTAGAAAAACAGTATGATTTTGGTATTGTTATTTGTGGTACTGGCATTGGCATAAGTATTGCTGCGAATAAAGTTAAAGGTGTTCGAGCTGCTTTAGTCTATGATGAAAATACCGGACAGCTTGCTAAACAGCATAATAATGCGAATGTGATTGCTTTAGGTGGAAGAACTACACCTTATGATAAGGCGATTAAAATTTTAGAAGCGTATATGAATGCTTCTTATGAACCACGTCACGAGCAAAGAATAAAAAAAATCCATGATATTGAAAAGGAGTAAATGAATGAGTAAGTTAGTTGTCATTAAGCACCCCTTGATTGATCACAAGATGTCGAAAATTAGAAATAAAGAAACAGGGACCAAAGAGTTTAGAGAAAGTCTATCTGAGCTAGGTGGATTAATTACGTATGAAATCACGCGTGATTTCACAACGAAACCTAAACAAATTGAAACACCAATTTGTGAAACAACTGTTTATGAACTTGAAAAACCTGTGGTAATTGTACCGATTTTACGTGCCGGATTAGGGATGGTTGATGGCATTCATAATTTGATACCGTCTGCAAAAATAGGACATATCGGTTTATATCGAGATGAAGTGACATTACAACCTCAAGTCTATTATTCAAAACTACCGAAAGATACAAAAGATAGTGTTGTTTTATTGGTAGATCCGATGTTAGCAAGCGGTGGTTCAGTATCTAAAGCGATTGATATTATCAAAGAAACGGGTGCTAAAGATATTCGTTATGTGGGATTGGTTGGTGCACCAGAAGGTGTTGAAAGATTACAAAAGGATCATCCAGATGTTCCAGTTTATTTAGCAGCACTTGACAGCCATTTAAACGAAAATAGCTACATTGTTCCTGGTTTAGGAGACTGTGGGGATCGTTTATTTGGGACAAAATAAAGCCAAAAAGGCATTTGCTATTTATACGATGGTCATCCAATTTTTTATGACCATCATTGCATTATCACTATTGGGTTATTATATTGGAATGAGATTGAGTCCAGATGATGACTTACGTATTTTACTCGCAGGTGCCGGATTATTTTTAGGAGTTATGTTTGGGTTTGTAACATTATATAGATTTGTAAAAAACGAGGATCGCTATGAAAAAAATGTACACCATTAGCATCATTGCATTTATTTATTCGCTCATATTAGCTTTAATTACTTTTCTCTTTTTTAGAGAATATTTATTATGGGCGATCTTAGGTTCTGCTGTGGCACTTTTCAATAATAGTCTAGCGACTCAATCTTTAAAGGGAAAGTTTACAACCCAAAAAGTTGTCACAAATCTTGTGACTCGATATATTCTTTATACAATCATCGTAGCTATTGTTTATTTTGATACCAAAGATTTGGGTACAACGACGATGATTTATTCTTATATATTTCTGCTTTTAGGTATTTTTTCATTAAAAATTGGTATTTTTATTTACCACACTCCACTTATAAAAAAAGAGGATGAAGGTGAGGTGATGAAAGATGGAACAGATTCTAGCGATGCTTCGTGATATCCCGATTTACTTTTATACGTCTTTAGGTATTATTGCATTTATTTCCCTTGGTTCGGTATTGATAAGTATAAAAATTAATAAGATGGATGTACGAGACAAGCCTGGAAAATTTATGACGGTTATCATCAGTCTTATTGACATGATGAATAATTTTATTAAGGGGTATATAGGAAAAAACTGGAAGTTTTTAGCTCCACCTGTGATTACTTTAGCACTTTATGTCTTTATATCGAATGTGTCAGGTTTAATTGCTTTAGATGCGCCAACAAAATATACAACCATCACATTTTCAGTATCAATCACTTCATTCGTTTTAATTCAAGCTATGGGATTTAAAAGTATGGGGTGGAAACATTTATTAGGTATCTTTAAACCACTGGCACCGATGGCACCATTAAACCTCATCAGCGAAGTAACACCCATACTCTCAATGGCATTACGTTTATTTGGTAATATCGCAAGTGGTGCACTATTATTAACCATTATTTATGGTGCCACAGGATGGCTTTCTATTATTGTTGCTCCTGCATTTCATTTAGTATTCGACATTGGTTTTGGAATGATCCAAACCATGGTTGTTGTCATGCTTACTGTCATTTATGCATCGATGAAAGTCGATGAATCAGATTTTGATATGGTTCACATATAATTTAACAATTAAAGGAGAAGAAATCTATGTTTACATTTTTAACAAATGCTTTACCCCTAGTTGCAGAAGTAGTTGCAAATGAGTATTTTAGTCAAGGCTTAGCTTATATTGGAGCAGGTATCGCGGTATTTACAGGATTTGGTACAGCGATTGGTCAAGGACTTGCAGCATCTAAAGCTGTTGAAGCTGTTGGACGTCAACCAGAAGCATCTGGTAAAATTACAGCAACGATGCTTATTGGTCAAGCTGTATCTGAAACCACAGGGATTTACGGATTAATTATTGCTTTTATTCTTACAGCAAAATAAAAAGGGACTGATCTAATTGAACCAAGTATTTGAAGACGCAATTGCAGCGATTCAAACCCAATTAAATTCAGTATTTGAACAACCACAGATTGTCGTATTGAATTTGTTAGCCTTTTTAGTTTTGTTATTTTTTGTTCGCAAATTCTTATGGAAAAGTGTCACGGACTTTATTGAAAAACGTCAAGCCGCACTTGCTGAAGCATTAGAACTAGCAGATCAAGAAGTGCTTAAAGCTAAAGAGCTACAAGAAAATTCGGTCAAGGAATACGAAGCAATGAAGCTTGAAACGAGAGAATTAAAAGAAAGATTAACTCTTCAAGCGTATAGAGAACAAGAAGAACTTATTGAAAAAGCAAAACTTGATGCGAAACGTCGAATTGAACAAGCAGAAAAAGACATTGAATTTGAAATTCAAGAAGCGAATGAAGAAATTAAGCAATCCATTAAAGAGGTTGCATTTGCTGCTGCTAAAAAGATCGTGAAACGGGAAATTGATGAAACTGTCCACGATGATATCGTCGAAGAAATCATCCAGGAGAGATTTAAATCATGAGTATCGAGCGTATCACGAAAGCCTTTTTTGATTTAGTTAAAGAAGACGATAAAATCGATATTATTTCTGATCAATTTGATGATTTCAGGCATCAAATGGAACAAAATCAAGATTGGATGAAACTTATGGATTCACCCATGCTTACGCTAAAAGAAAAAATAGACATGATAGATCAGTTGAGATATGATGTCCGGTTTTTATCATTTCTTAAAGTATTATCAGAACATCACATGATGCATGATATTCAAAAAATATATGCTGAATGGTCTAATCTCATTAGAGTATTTCAAAAGATTGCCTATATTCGAGTATATACCGCAAAAAAAATATCAAAGGAACAAGAAGAAGCACTTCTTAAAGTTCTTCAACCGAGATTTAGTGATAAGAAAGTTAAGTTAAGAGTGTCTGTTGACGAAAGCCTCATTGGTGGTATGGTCACAGTCTATAAGGGGCAATCGCTGGACCAATCAACCCTGCGTGAACTCGAAGAGTTATTCACAACGATTTAAGGTGGTGTAGAAATGTCGAAAATTAAAGTTCAAGAAATGACCGAAATCATCAAAAAGCAGATCCAGTCATATGAACAAGATGTTAAATTAGAAAATATTGGAAAAGTTTTATCCGTCGGTGATGGGATTGCGATCGTTTACGGTCTACAACAAGCTATGATGGGTGAACTTTTAGAATTCCCCCACGATGTCAAAGGGTTAGTTTTTAACTTAGAAGCTCATAGTGTTGGGGTTATTTTACTTGGGAATGCTGACTTGATTAAAGAAGGAGACCTTGTAAAAACAACGAAAAGAATCTTTGAAGTCCCCGTTGGGGATGCGCTTTTAGGACGCGTTGTTAATCCTTTAGGTGAACCACTCGATGCACTAGGAGCCATTCATACAGATAAGTTTTTGCCTGTTGAAAGACGTGCTCAAGGTGTAATGCAAAGAGGATCCATTAACCGTTCAATGGAAACTGGGATTAAAGTCATTGATGCTCTTGTTCCGATTGGACGTGGACAAAGAGAACTTATTATTGGTGACAGACAGACGGGTAAAACGACCTTAGCAGTTGACACCATCATTAACCAAAAAGGAAAAGATGTGATTTGTATCTATGTTGCGATAGGTCAAAAAGAATCATCTGTGACCACACTTGTCCAACTCTTAAAAGAAAAGCAAGCAATGGACTATACCATTGTTGTGACTGCTGGAGCATCTAAAGAAGGAACTCTTTTGTATTTAGCGCCATTTGCTGGTGTAGCCATGGGCGAATATTTTATGGAACAAGGTAAAGATGTGTTAATCGTTTATGATGATTTATCGAAACATGCGGTTGCATATCGTGAACTTTCACTTCTGTTAAGAAGACCTCCAGGAAGAGAAGCTTATCCAGGGGATGTCTTTTATCTTCATTCACGTTTACTCGAACGTTCAGCACGTTTAAATGATAGCTTAGGTGGTGGATCTATTACTGCTTTACCGATTATTGAAACGAAAGCGGGCGATATTTCAGCTTACATTTCAACGAACGTCATTTCAATTACCGATGGACAAATTTTCTTAGAAGCTGAACTATTCTATTCAGGTATTCGCCCAGCAATTAATGCTGGTTTATCTGTGTCCCGTGTGGGTGGTGCTGCACAGTGGAAAGCGATGAAGAAAGTAGCTGGAACTGTTCGTATTAACTTAGCGAATTATCGTGAACTTGAATCATTTGCACAGTTCGGTTCTGATTTAGATCAAAATGCAAAACGTCGTCTCGAAAGAGGACGTAAGACAGTTGAAATCTTAAAACAAGACGTTCATGAACTCGTGGATATGCCAACACAAATTATCACCATCTATGCACTTTCAAATGGTCTTATGGATGATTTAAATCTTGATCAAGTAAAAATGTTGGAGAGTGAAATCGATCAAGGCTTGAAAATGAATGAACTTGGCACGAAAATTTATGATGAACTGATTGAAAAACAAACACTTCCTGATTCCAAAATGATCGACCAATTCATCGCGAATATAAAAAGGATGATCTAATATGGGACTTAAGGATATTAAGATACGGATGCAAGCCATTAAAAAAACAGCTTCCATCACGCAAGCAATGCATAACATTGCACTATCTAAAATCCGTAAATCGACTGAACTTAGAACCCAATCAAAAGCGTTTGTTACTAAGGTCACTGACATTCTCGCGTATGCGAGCCAACGGATTGAAGAGAGCCATCGGTTAATCTCTGAACATGAAGTAGAAAAGAAACTATATATTCTCTTAACAAGTGATCGTGGATTAGCAGGAAGTTATCACAATCAATTATTTAAAGCTTTTATAGAAGAAACGAAAGAGATGAGTCAAGACGAATATATTGTTTTCGCGATTGGTAAGAAGGCGTATTATTTTGCTTTAAAACATAAATTACCCTTAATCAATCAAGAAATCATTTATAACCGTGATGATATTACGACAATGTATTTCCGTCATTATGCAAAACTGATTAAAGATACTTTTATGTCTGGTGATATTGATGAAGTTATTTTATATTACAATCATTATGTCAATACTGCGACACAAGTCGTCAAGAAAGATAAACTATTACCTGTAATTCTTCCAAAAGAAGAACCGTTCAAAGAAACATTTATTTATGATACAGATCCTCTCGTGATCCTCGATCAAACGACGAACATCTATATCGAAAGCTCCATTTTCGCTGCTCTTGCAGATGCAAAATTGAGTGAACATGCAGCACGGATGGTCGCCATGAAAAATGCGACTGATAATGCGCATGAAATTGTTGAAAAACTAAACATGCTGTATCATCGTGCACGCCAACAAGAAATTACTTCTGAGCTCATTGATGTTGTCAATGGATCGAACGTTTAGAAAGGAGAATCTTATGCAAGGAAAAGTTATGCAGGTTATTGGACCAGTCGTTGATGTTCATTTCGAAAACGAACTACCCAATATCTACGATGCACTCAAGATTCAAGTAAGCGAACATAAAACAGTCACTTTAGAAGTCGCGCTTCATTTAGGTGATAATGTTGTCAGAACGATTGCACTCGAGCCCACTGAAGGACTCGTTCGTGATATGGTTGTTATTTCTTTAGAATCGCCAATTAAAGTTCCAGTTGGAAAAGCGGTATTAGGCCGTATTTTCAACGTACTTGGTGAACCCATTGATGGAGGAGCTTCTGTCGAAGATGCGCCTAAGTTATCGATTCATCGAAATGCACCAGAGTTTCATGAATTATCCTCTGAAACTGAACTTCTTGAAACCGGTATAAAAGTCATCGATTTACTCGCCCCTTATATTAAAGGTGGGAAAATTGGTTTATTTGGTGGAGCCGGTGTGGGTAAAACCGTGCTCATTCAAGAACTCATTCATAATATTGCTCAAGAACGAGAAGGTATCTCGGTATTTGCCGGTGTTGGTGAACGTACAAGAGAAGGTTATGAATTATTCCAAGAAATGACCGCATCTGGCGTTATTGATAAAACTGCTTTAGTGTTTGGTCAAATGAATGAGCCACCGGGAGCTAGAATGCGTGTTGGTCTTACAGGATTGACGATGGCTGAGCATTTCCGTGATGAAGCAAAACAAGATGTTTTATTATTTATTGATAATATTTTCAGATTTATTCAAGCAGGTAGTGAAGTTTCTGCTCTTTTAGGAAGAATGCCATCAGCGGTTGGGTATCAACCCACATTAGCCACTGAAATGGGGCGCTTACAAGAAAGAATTACTTCGACGAAGCATGGATCGATTACATCCATCCAAGCCGTCTACGTGCCAGCAGATGACTATACAGACCCTGCACCAGCGACAGTATTCTCACATTTGGATGCAACTACTAATTTAAGTAGAAAACTTACTGAAATAGGGATATATCCAGCAGTTGATCCTCTTTCTTCAACTTCACGTGCTTTAACACCAGGTATTGTAGGTAAAGAGCATTATGATGTTGCACGTAAAGTTCAACAAATGATTCAAAGATATCATGAACTCTTAGATATCATTGCCATTCTTGGTATGGATGAATTAACCGATGAAGATAAACTACTTGTCCACCGGGCAAGACGTATTCAATCTTTTTTATCACAAAACACGCATGTTGCTGAACAATTTACTGGTGTTCCAGGATCATTTGTGCCTTTAAAAGAAACCATTCGTGGATTTAAAGAAATTATTGAAGGTAGACATGATGGTCTTCCTGAAGATGCATTTATGATGGTGGGAACCATTGATGAAGCGGTTGAGAAGGCGAAACATTTATGAAACTTTCAGTCTTGACTGCAGAAGGCAAATCATTTAGTGATGAGATAGATTATATCGTCGTCCATAATGAAGATGGTCAAATTGCCATTTTAAAAGATCATATTCCAATTATTGTTCAAATAAAATCCGGATATGTCAAATGTGTGATAGGTAATCAATTGAAATTCGCAATTATTGAACAAGGTATATTAGAATTTAAAGAAAACAATTTATCCATATTAGCCCTTGATGCAGCGATGGGAGAAACTTTAGAGTCTACTCGAGCTTCTTTTGAAAAAATGAAAAAAGATAAACTTGAATTGACGAAAAAAGAAAACATTGACTTATCAAAACAAGAACGCGAATTAAAAGAAAATATTCAAAAAAGTAAAGCTGGACAACTATAGGAGGTGTTAATATCGAACACATTATCTATTTCACGTCGCTTATCATATTTTTCGCTTTAGCACTTAGAATTTTATCAGCATTACATCTTGAAAATAAATTTGAAAAGATGAAGATTTGGGAAATTAAAGCCGCTTATTTTCTATTATCGTTAATATGTGCGCATTTATTGAGCGAAGTGATGGTCAAACTGTCACAATTACTTAATGTCTTAGCATAGGGAAACCTATGCTTTTTTGTATAAAAAAATGAGTCACTCGGACTCATCAATTTGAATAGTAGTGATACCTAAATTTTCACTTTTCAACAAAAGGTGATGAATATCATCGATTCGTTGAATGTTTTGATCAGTTAAAATGATTGTATAACTCACTTGTTCTAAATAAATTTTGTCAAGTATTTCTACATCTTTTTCGAAATACTGATCCATGTAGTTTATTTTGTCATAATCAAACGTAATTTTAAAAATTGGGACTTCTCTTTTTGAATAAAATTTTGCGAGTTTTATGCCATCGGCAGCTGCTTTTGTATAGGCTCTAACAAGCCCCCCAGCACCAAGTTTTATTCCACCAAAATAACGAATGACCACACAAAATATATTTGTGACATCATGGTGTTTTAAAACTTCGAGTATAGGAACTCCAGCTGTACGTGAGGGTTCACCATCATCAGATGCAGTCTGGTGTTCTCCATAACCTCCAAATATGGATGCATGACAATAATGGTTAGCTTTGGGATATTTTAATTTCGCATCGTTTAAGCATAATAAAATATCCTCTTGTTTACTTATCGGATAGAGTATTGCAATAAATATGGATTTATCAATCTCAATTTGATGAGATATTGTTTCTTTTAAATAGCGCATCTTTTCACCGGATTTAGTATAACATAAAAGCAGTTTTAGAAAAACTATCTACTAAAAATTTGGTATAATGATACATGGTGATAAACATGAGTACACTTAAAGGCGCAAACCGCGTCATTCAAGACTTAAAAAGACACGGTTATGAAGCATTTATTGTTGGTGGTGCAGTTCGAGATTATGTTTTGAGACAACCATTAACAGATGTTGATATTACAACAAACGCTAAACCATTTCAGGTAGCTAAATTATTTAAAACAAAGCCTACCGGATTAAAATATGGCACGGTAACTGTTTTTATGGGAACAGAAACTTATGAAGTGACGACATATCGTATCGATGGTGAATATGTGGATGGAAGACATCCTGAGAATGTGACATATAGTGAATCGGTGATCGAAGATGTGATGCGTCGTGATTTCACGATTAATGGGTTGCTGATGACAGAATCAGATGAGATAATTGATCATGTCGAAGGAAGAAAAGATATCGAACGTAAACTCATTAAAACGATTGGGAATCCAATCGATCGATTTAATGAAGATGCATTAAGAATTATGCGCGCATTTTATTTTCAAAGTAAATTAGGATTTCAAATCGATCGGGATACGAGAGATGCCATTACACAAATGAAAGATCGACTCAACGATGTTTCAATGGAAAGAATACTCGTTGAAATGATTAAAATATTACAAGGGAAATATTTAAAAATGGCATTTCAATCGATGATTACAACCGGTGTTTCTAAGGTTTTACCTGGCTTACATCAGGGCATTGAATACACTTTGACTCTCGATGAACTCCCATTTGTCGATGTATTCTTCACATTGGCATTTACGTTATACGGATCAGTTCCAAGCGAATGGACATTTTCAAATAAGCATCGTCATCGTTATGAAGTAGCATCAGCTTTAGCTAGAGATAATAAAGAGATTGATGCGATGATGCTCTACACATACGGAATTGATTTATGTTTACTTGCTAATCGTGTAACCTATATGTTAAATCGTTCGAAAAATAGAAAAACTGAAATTGAAGCCTTATATCAAAACTTACCAATCCAGTCAGATCTTGATTTAAAACTACGAGCAACTGAAATTATTAAATTAGCAAACCGTAAAGCAGGTGCTTGGGTCAAAGACATACAAACAAAGATGGTTATTGAAGTCATCAATCGACGATTAGATAATAATCGTGAAGCGTTAATCGACTTCGTAAAAACCAATTTAGAATAGAGGTTAATATGGAATTAAATATTAATAAAGACTATAAAATCATCGGAAAAGTTGAGAGCATTAATTATGGAGCTCATTTTTGTAACACCACAATTTTAACCATGGATGGAGAGCACATTAATCTAAAATTAGAATTTGAACAAATGGAATTATTATCGATGGGAAAAGTTTATCTATTTGAAGCGATTGCAGTTGTTAAGATTGAAGATGAACTTGTATTAAAAACGACAAATATTACAAACATTGAAAATGCACTTCATGAAGATGAACTTACAAACGTTTTAGATTATTTCTATGTATATGCACCGCTTTCTCTGAAAGAAATAAAAAAAGGGATTGAATCATTTTTAAAGAAAATTAACAATAAAGTGCTAAAAGACGTAACGACAAAAATATATAAAGATCATGAGAAATTATTCTACATGCATCCTGCAGCAACTAAGTTTCATCATGCTTATGTAGGCGGACTTTCTTATCATACTTTAACCATGCTTAAACTGATTGATCCATTTATTGAAATATACCCATATTTGAATCGTGATTTACTCTATGCAGCAACCATTTTGCATGATATGTCAAAAATTAATGAGATTAGCGGTGTAGATGGTGAGTACACAAAAGAAGGATTGCTCATTGGACATTTAGTTATGCAAGCTTCGATGATTGATCGAGTTGCTCATGAATTGAATTATGAAAAAGAAGAAGACGTATTATTACTAAAACACATGATTATCAGCCATCATGGTCAATTCAATTTCGGATCACCTAAAAAACCACAAACCGGTGAAGCGTTACTCCTTTGGTTCATTGATACAATAGACTCTAAGTTCACCGTTCTCGGTGAAACTCTTGATGAAACACAAGAAGGAACTTTCACAAATATGATCTCTGTTTTAGATAAAATGCGATTTTATAAAGCTAGCAAAAAATAAGGAAGACTCGAGTCTTCCTTCAGACTGTCGAAAAAAGCTAATTTTGAAACTTCA
>DITP01000006.1:2730-23996 GCA_002422135.1 Acholeplasmataceae bacterium UBA6181 | reverse complement strand
ATTTAAAAAATGTTATAATAATAATGCCGAACAATCATGAAAAGGAACTACAAAAGCGAGTATTTTATCCTTGGATTGTTTGGCGACGTTCCTTTTGGGTAAAATGCTCGCTTTTGTGGTTTAGGAACGTCAAATGAAAAATCATAGATCTTGTCCAAAATGTGGCACTTATAATTCGCTATCAAAAAACGGTAAATCACTCAAAGGATTACAGCGATACAAGTGTTCGAGTTGTAAGAAAACTTTTATATTAGATGAGTCACCAACAAAACATCTTCACACTAGTGATTACTTTTTCAAGAAGTTTGTGGGTTATATGATTGATGATGTAACACTTGAAGTGATTTCAAGGAATTTAAACATCAATATTAAAACTGCTCATTACTACAGATATTTAGTTTTTCACGCACTTTTGGATTATCAGTCAGAAGTCAGGATGGGTGGAACAATACTCATCGATGAAACTTTTATCAGTATTCGAGAAAAGCAATACAAAATCTATCGAGACGATGGTAAAGACATTAGAGGACTTTCATTTAATCAATTATGTGTGATTACACTCATCAATCTTCAAGGTATATCTTTAGCGAAAGTATCATCTAGAGCTATGGCATTACCTGAACACTACAAACACATGTTCAATGACAATATTGTCAATCCCAATCTATTCATCCATGATGGAAATCCAAAACAAGTGCAATTCATGAATCAGTTCAAGTGTGAAAAGATAAATGCAAGAAAAGATCAAACAGAGATGTATTCTACAGACATGATTGATTCATATCACAGTAACTTGAAAAGATACTTATTCAAACATGCAGGACATCGATTGAAGTATATTCAACATTATCTCAACTTCTTCGTATTTAGACAAAACTACTTAGCTCAAAATGATATTAAAAACATGAGACATCAGTTAGAAGTCAAAAATAGAATGTGTGATGAACTCATGTTAAGAGTTAAAAGAGTAAAGAAAAGCATAACTTATCAAACGTATTTAAAAGATAAGGGAATAACTGACATATTGGAGAATAGATAACAACTATCAACTTTTTTCACCAAACGTCAGAAAAAAAAAGGACACTTTCGTATCCTTTTAACGACGTAATCCAAGTCTTTGAATTAAAGCTTGATATCTTGTAACATCTTTATTTCTAAGATAACCAAGTAAACGTCTTCTTTGTCCGATCATTTGGTAAAGACCGCGACGTGAATGGAAATCATGAATGTGTGCTTGAAGATGAGTGTTAAGTTCGTTAATTTGTGCAGTTAAGACAGCAATTTGAACTTCCGGTGAACCAGTGTCTCCATCTTTTAATTGGAAGTCTTTAATGATTTCGTTCTTACGTTGTTTTGTAAGTGCCATGTTTTCATATCCTTTCTCGATTAACTAAAGAATGGGTTTGGCGTTCCCGTATCCTTGTTATCGCCTTTTATATTGTAGCATTTATTTATGAAAATGCAACTATATTTTAACAAATTGATCTACATTGAGGACAAACACAGTGGCTCCACCAACTTCAACTTCAATCGGTAGTGCAGAAAATGAACCAAATTCATTGACAATCGTATTTGGAACAAGCTTTGTCCGTTTTTTACTATGCGCTTCAATGATTTCTAGTGCTTGAGGAACTTTTTCATCGTTAACCCCAATCAAAAATGTGACATTACCCGCACGTAAAAATCCACCGGTGGTCGAAAGCCGTGTTGAGAAAAAATGATCTTTTACGAGTGCTTTTTGAACCTTGTTCGCATCATCATTGGACACGATCGCAATTATGAGTTTCATGGGATCACCTCTAATTAGATTATATCATAAGATTTATGATTTGGAGAGTTTTCGAACTTCTAGTTCATCTTTTTTCAATTGTTTAATGAGTTGACGTTTATTTTTCATTTTTATCTCAGGTCTTAAGTATTGAAAAAAGACAATATTGAGCATATCTCCATAAATTGTTTTATTAAAATTAAGAATATAAATTTCTAATCGTTTTTCGGATGTAAAATTGAGCGTTGGGTTGTTACCAATATTTGCCATAGCAGCATACCATTTGTCCTTATGAAATACACGGACATAGTAAACACCATTTTTAGGCAATAAATAATTATCGTAGTCAATATTCGCGGTTGGGAATCCTAATTTATGACCAATGTGGTTACCATGAACAACGATTCCTTTAATGCTGTATTGACGATTTAATAACATTCTTGCTGACGTCAAGTCACCATTTTCAATGAAATCTTTGATGTATGTAGTTGATACTCTTGTATGATTAAAAATGAGATCATCGACGACTTCAACATAAAAATATTTACGTAAATCCTGAATAGTTCCTTCACCACGAAATCCAAATCTTGCATCACGACCAATGACAAGTCTTTCAACTTTAATGGATCGTAAAAATTCGATAAAACCCATGACAGATAGTTCAGAAAATTTAGGATTAAAATCTACGACGAACGCGTAATCAAGCGGATAACTAGAAAACAATTGTATTTTATCTTCTTTTTGGGTTAACGTTCTAAACTTTTGGTTTCTTAAAATCGTTGAAGGATGTGGATCAAATGTTAGAACAGCATGTTTTGTGTCCCGAAATGAAATGACCTTCTCAATTAATTGTTGATGACCCAAATGGAGACCATCAAAATTACCCATGGTTATCGTAATGGGTTCATCATTTGTCATTTCCTTGTAATTGCCTTGTATAATCTTCATAATTTACCTCAAAAAACAATGATTGGTTTATATTTGTTTGGTTCAATGACTTCATAATAAGCAATGAAATCCCCTTTTTCATTGACTACAATAAAAGGATTTTCAGTTTCTATTTGTCTTTCATCAAGATAAACACCATTTTTGACTAAATTGATTAAGTAATTATTTAATAAAACTTGAGGAAAGTCTTTAAAATAATTCGTTAATGTCATGATATCTTCTAATTTAATGTCATCAAGTTGATGCGCATCTAAAACTGATATGTCGCATACTTTTGTTCTTCTCAAAGCACTTAAAGCAGCGATGTGATTCATTTTTTCAGCTAAATCAACTGCTAGACTGCGAATATAAGTTCCTTTTGAAACTGAAACAGAAAAGTCAATCGAGTTACGAATTAGCTCAGAAGTTATTTCAAATGAGCGAATATGAACCTCTCTTTTTTCACGTTCGATATCCATGCCTTTTCGAGCAAGCTCATAAAGCTTTTGACCATCTTTTTTGATTGCTGAATGCATGGGAGGGAGTTGCATATATGAACCAACCATAGATTTAACAGCATTTTCAACTTCATTGAAATCCATCGGTCTATCCAAAGTTTCTAAAAGTTTTCCAGTTACATCATAAGTATCATAATGCACACCAAATTGCATGGTACCAGTATATGTTTTATCACAATTAGAAAAAAGATAGGCTAGTTTTGTAGCCTTACCCACACATAAGATCATGAGACCACTTGCAAAAGGATCAAGTGTCCCTGTATGTCCAACTTTATCAAGTTTTAATTTTTTTTTGACGATAGCTACAACATCATGCGATGTCATACCAACTGGTTTATCGACATATAAAAAACCGTCCATATCATCACCATTCATATTATACACGGTTTTAAATAATAAAAAAAGCACAACTGTGCTTTAATTATTTGAATTGGTTAATCCAAGCTTCAACGCGTTCTTTTGGTTGATATCCGCTTGTGCGATCAACTTCTTCACCGTCTTTGTATAGTACAACAGTTGGAACACTCTTAATGCCAGCTTCAATTGCTTGTGCTCTAAATAAATCAATGTCTGAACGATAGAACTTAACATCTTTCATTTCACCACTGATTGCTTCTAAGACTGGTTTCAACATTTTGCATGGTCCACACCATGTAGCAAAATATTGCACGACAACTAAACCTTGTTGACCAATCACTTCTTGATAAGGTTGACCTTGATAATCAATCATTAAATTTTCCTCATTTCTTTATCTTTTTTTACACTTTCATTATAAGTGTTATTTAAAATCTTTTCAAGTCAAAAGCATTATTTTAATGTAATTATGGTGACGCCATTTAAACCTTCACCTTCACCACCGAAACGTGAAGATTCGATATAAGGTGATTGTTGAATGTATTGATAGACTGCTTTACGAACAGCACCACTTCCAAATCCATGGATGATTCTCATCTGGTGTAAATTTGATAACATTGCCTGATCGATGGCTTGATCGATGGCTTCTTTAACTTCTTCAAATCTAAAACCGCGTAAATCAAGTTCAAAATTTCCACGTTTTTCGAGGACATTTGATGTTTCAGATGTTACTTTCCGTAATTCTTTTTTAGGTTTAACTCTTGAACCATCTTTTCTTAAATCTTGTGCACCAAAAGATAAATCAAATTTACCAAATACCACACGATATTGATCATTTTTTATGTCTTTGATGATTCCTTGTTGTTGATATGGAAGTATGAATACTTCATCACCAACTTTTAAATCATCATCGAAGAGTGGTGATGTTTGATCGGGTAAGGATTGATTTAACTGAAATTTTAGTTGTGCAAGTTCAGGATTTGATAACTCTTTTTTTTGTTGAAGTGTTCGGATTAACTCTCTAACTTCTTCTTTCAAATCTTCCCATTTGCGTTCTTCTTTTTCACGTATTTTAGCCAATAAGTCATCCTGCTCACGAAGTAACGTTTCTTTTGCTTTTCTAAGTTCCATCTTCTCATGTCGAGCGCGTTCTTGTTCACTTAAAAGTTTCTCTTTTTGACGTTCAACATAGACTCTCTCATCATTCAGTTTTTCCATGATGCGGCCTAAATCAGTTTGTCTACCTTCATAGATACTTTGAGCATCAAGAATAATTTCATCTTTTAATCCTAAACGTTTTGCAATCAAGAATGCATGAGACGAGCCAGTCGTTCCCATTTGAAGATAATATAAAGGTTTCAATGATTTCTTATCAAATGCGACACTTGCTGTCGTCATATGTGTTTCTTCGTATGCATAGCTCTTAAGCTCTGAATAATGGGTTGTTACCATCATTCTTAAATTAATCTTTTTAAAATAATTTAAAATAGCAATGGCTAAACTAACTCCTTCATTTGGATCAGTCCCACTTCCAAGCTCGTCAAGTAAGATAAGTGAATTCGTGTTAACATTTTCAGCCATTTGAATAATCTTCGCTAAATGTGAACTAAAAGTTGATAGTGATTGCATGATGGATTGTTCATCACCAATATCAGCAAACACCTGATCAAAGATCGCAAGATTGGTTCCTTCTTTTGCAGGAACGAGTAAACCAGATTGCATCATAATGGTCAGTAACCCTACTGTTTTTAAAGCAACTGTTTTACCACCAGTATTAGGTCCAGTAATGAGCATGATTCGATCATTATCATTGAGTTCCAAACTGATGGGAACTGCTGTTTTAGGATCTAATAAGGGATGTCTTGCGTGAATTAAACTAATGATACCTTTGTTATTTATCGAAGGTTTAATCGCATCAATTTTTCTAGCATATTGAGCTTTACATGATAGCAATTCTAAAGCTAAATAAATGTCTAAGTTTTCTTTTAAACTATCGCTATAATTGTGAACTTCATCAGTCATTAAAGCGATGATGCGTTGAACTTCCTTCTCTTCTTCAAGCCTGTTACTTTCAATTTGAGCGGTAATTTGTCGTGTTTGTTCTGGCTCAATATAAATGGTTTGTTTACTCGCTGACATATCATGGATAATACCTTTAACTTTATGCTTATAAGTATCTTTAATCGGTATACAAAACCGTTCATTACGCATCACAACCACAGATTCATTTAAATAGGGTGAAAAATCAGATAAAAGTTTTTGCAATTTATCTTGGAGACTTTTTTGAAGCCGAGATTTTTCATGTCTTATTTTTAAAAGTTGAGGAGTAGCATCATCTAAAATTTGACCATCAGGATCAAGCTTTGACTCTAAATATTCTAACAATTTTCCATGTTGATGTAATCCATTAAAATAGTCTAGGAGTGAACCTAAATCGATTTTTTGGCGTTGACTTTCAATCTTATATTGTAAGATTGCTCTTTCCATTCTTAAGAAAAGCATGACATACAGAAAATCTTGAATGTTTAAGAGTCGATCTAAACTAACATATTTTAGGAGTTCATGAATGTCATAGTCTTCATATAAAGGCAAAATACCGAGCCTAATAATTAAGCGTAACATATCCTCAGTTTCCATCAATTGACGCTTAATTTCATCAAGATCAACACTTGGTTCAAGCATGGTAATTTCATGCCGAATCGTATCCGTTTTAGCAAACGATTCCATTTCTTTCAAGATTGTAGGGAATTCTAAAGTTTTCATCATGAATCGCATATTAAAGCACCTTTTTCTTAAAAAATATGATATAATTAAATAGATAGGAGCGTAATTTAATGAAACATTACACAATTTCCGTCAGTCAAAATGAACTTGAAATATTACAACATGTCTATCAATATCACACCATCGAAGCAAGTAATCCCTACCTGCTTTTTCATGCTGTTCATAATGACGTGGAAATTTTAGCCTATAAAACTGGGAAAGTCTTACTTCAAGGTAAGGAAGTAACTCCTGAATTAATCGCCATCAAACAACATTTAAATCGTGAAGATTATGCAGCGATTGGTTCTGATGAAGTTGGTACTGGCGACGTGTTTGGCCCAGTGGTTGTATGTTCACTTTATGCATCGAGTGAAGATATTGATTATTTAGAATCACTCAATGTGAGAGATTCAAAAAATATGTCTGATAAACAAATTATTCAGATTGCTCCAAAGATTGCAAAGAAATTAATTCATTCACTTTTAATCTTAACACCTAAAAAATATAATGAACTTGTCCGTAAAGGCATGAACATGAATAAGATTAAAGCGTTACTACATAATCAAGCCATTATTAAGACATCATCCAAGCTTGAAAACACCGTTCCAGTCATCTTAGACCAATTTTGCACACCTCAATTATACTTTAATTATATTAAAGATGAAACACTAATCTACCGTGACATTGATTTTCATGTTAGAGCTGAGCAAGTTCACTTATCGGTTGCTGCTGCTTCTATAATCGCGCGATATGCCTATTTAGTGAAAATGAGTGAGTATTCAGAAAAGCTTGGGATTACATTATTAAAAGGCGCCAGCAAAGATGTCGACGCCCAAGTTAAAGAACTCCATCAACTTAAAGGAATGAATGGTTTAAATTTAATTGCAAAAATGAATTTTAAAAATATTACAAAACAGAATTTAGCTTAAGTTCATCAAGTTTTTCCTTAAAACGAATGGGTAGATCAACTTCAAAAGTCATCTGCTCTTTTTTTATCGGATGAATAAAACTGAGCTTATAAGCATGAAGGTATTGACCACCATCATGATGATCATCTTTTAAACCATAAAGAGGATCACCCATGATGGGATGTTTGATATAGGCCATATGGACACGAATTTGATGCGTTCTACCAGTTTCTAATTGACATTCAATGAATGTGACATGATTAAACCTTTCCTTCACAGTAAAATGAGTGACTGCATGCTTCCCTTCATCTTGAACACTCATTTTTAGTCTATTTTTCGGGTGTCGTGATATAGGAGCATCAATAGTTCCACTGTTTTCAGCAATATGACCATGGACAAGTGCTACATAAGACCGTTGAATATCGTGTGACTTGAGGTCATCCGATAAAATTCGATGTGCCTGGTCTGTTTTCGCAACAATCAACAATCCTGATGTATCTTTATCGATACGATGAACAATTCCAGGTCGAATAGTACCGTTAATTGAACTTAATTTATCAGCTTCAAATAAAAGTCCATGAACGAGTGTAGGTTCATGATAGCTCGAAGCTGGATGAACCACCATACCTTGAGGTTTATTAATCACAAATAAGTCTTCATCCTCGTAGACGATATCTAAATTGAGGTCAACAGGTTTTAAGTCTAGTTCTTTTTCTTCTAAATCAAGTATTGTAATGGTTTCATAACCTTTGATTGTATATCCCGTTTTTACGGTTAAGCCATCGACTAAAATATTCCCCGATTTAATGCGTGATTGAACATGATTACGACTTTGATCACTTAAGATTTCTTTCATTAAGTACTGATCCAGACGCAATCCTTTATCATGTTCTGTTGGTCGGTAAATTTTAGGCATCAGGTCCCACTTTCTTTCTTTTTGACTCTAAAAAGAATAAGTCAATAAAAAATAATACAATGGCAGCTGATAAATACATATCAGCCCAGTTATTGTAAAAATTGCTAATATTTAAAGGTGAAAGTATCAATGACAAAAACGGATAATGCATAAAATCAATGACATAACCGAGTAAAGCACGATCAATCGCATTTCCAAGAGTACCTGCAATAAACATGACAATAGAGATGCTATAAACTTTTTTATGCTTAAAATCAACATCTAAAAATAAATATCCAAAAATACCTAAAGCAATTAATGTGACAATCATAAATATAATCATTTGACCATCAAGTAAGCCGAGAGAAGCTCCTGTATTTTCGTGATAACTTAGCTCGAAAACCCCTGGAATCCATTTGACATGTTCATTTAGGCCTTCTAAAAAAAACTTTGCAGTATATTTCGTGATTTGGTCAAAGCCAACCAATAGAAAAATGATTAAAAATCCAAAAAACATGAGATTTCCTCCTAAAATATGACTGAGATAATGACTATCCCTAAAATGAATAAAAAGAATGATACAGATATTCCTTCAATAAGTTTGGGAAGTTTCACATTGACATGCTCTAATTCAGGTTCATATGATTTTAACAACGTGTAATAGAAATGGAAAAACATGAATCCCCAACTCGTTAAGAAAAAAAGTAGAACAAATGATAAAACAAGTTCAAGTTTATTATAAATAAACAAATTTATTGAAATCAAAACAGGAATTAAGACAATTAATAGTGTAATTAAAAGCGAGAAAAGTACGGATTTAATCACAATTTTAGTTGAAACTTTTGAATCGATAATCTTTAAGATGTTACGATAACGATGATAGATGCGATAAATCTGATCAATCCATTTACTCAAAGTTTTCATGGAGCCAATTCACCGCCTCTTCTATGGAGCTAACTGCAACCATTTCATATGGGAAAGACAGGTTAGGAATATCGGAAATATGACCAGAAGGATAAATAAATATATCCGCTCTTTCGTCCATTGCAGTATATAATTTTTGAACAATTCCACCAATTTTTCCAATGGAACCATCCATTTCAATCGTTCCTGTCCCTGCAATTTTCACTTCACCTAAGTTTATATTTAGTAAACTTGCGTAAATACTTAAAGTTTGAATCATTCCACCACTTGGACCACCAATCCATGGATTTTCATGGGTGTACTCAATCTTAGGTGCAGTATTTATGATGTCATATTTTGGATAAAAATACATCCAAGACTCATCTTCAAGTTTTTGGTATTCAATCGTTTTTGTAATCATTTCCGAGTTAATATTCCGTAAAATTTCAAGTGATACGGTTGATAAGCTGTAAAAGAGATTGATGAATTGAGTATAAGACATATCTAAAAGAGATTGACCGTTGATGGCAACGATTACATCACCAATTTCAAGATCTTCAATCCGAGATGGGCGATAATAAACATAAGCACCTTGGTAGGCATATTCAACTCTGATTGAATCATCTTTTAAGTGAGCCAATTCATAAGCTTTAATCACGGAGGTATTCAAAGAAACTTCTTTCGTGATTTGACCTTGCAAATACTGTTCTTTCCATGTGGTGTCTTCCTCGGTTTTAGTCATTCTTTTAACACTAATACGTTCAGACACATCAGATACCATTTTTTGAAATGGTGTCATTGGATGAAAAGATAATACATAAATCGTATAAAAATTTAGTGAGATATCTTTTGTTTCAATCGTGACATTTTCATGAACAGGGGTTAGACCACCAGGTGCTGTCAATGAAAACTTCGTGGGAGTAACCAGTAAAAACAACAAAAATAAATAAGGAAAAAAGAGGATGATTAAGATTTTTTGATGATCTTTCATCCATTTATTCATAATTTAACTTCCCAACTTCGATTTGTCGATACGTAACACCTGCTGATTTTAACATTTTGATAGCTGCAGCATGTTCTTTACTATCTAGATATTTATTGGATTCATAAATAATTTCTTTAATCCCACTTTGAATAATGAGTTTCGCGCACTCATTACATGGGAAAAGTGTGACATAGATACTTGAATTTTTCAAGTTTTGTGTCGCATTTAAGATTGCATTCGCTTCTGCATGAACGACATAGGGATATTTTGTATCGATATAGTCACCTTCGCTATTCCAAGGGAATGTTTGGTCGTCACACCCTGCTGGTAATCCATTATAACCAATGCCAACGATGCGTTTATCAGAATTAATAATGCAAGCACCAACTTGAGTGTTCGGATCTTTGCTTCGCATTGCAGATAATTTTGCAACACCCATGAAATATTGATCCCACGAGATATAATCCTTACGCATTATTTTTTCTCCTCTTTTTTTGCTAGTCCAAGATTCACATGGCAATATCCATTTGGATTTTTAACAAGATAATCTTGGTGATATGCTTCAGCTTCATCATAATCGGTGCAAGGTTTAACCTTTGTTTGAACTTTGTTATAGTCATTTTTGAAATAATTTCGCATAAATTCATGAACTTTTTCTTCATCTTCTTGATCCAAAAAATAGATGCCTGAACGATATTGTCTACCGATATCATGACCTTGTCGATTCAAACTAAAAGGATTTATGATTCTAAAAAATTGATCAAGGACTTGATCTAAATGGATAAGATTTGGATCATAGGTTACCATACATGCTTCCGCATGTGTAGCTGTTCCGTGACAAACCTCTTCATATGTAGGATTTTTCTTGTTACCATCCACATAACCCACCGATGTATCGATAACACCCTTTAATTGCGCAAAATAGGCTTCAACACCCCAAAAACATCCACCAGCTAATACAATTTTTTTCATGATTTATCCACCTTAATCATTAAGTCATTTAATTGAGTAATATCTACTTCAGAAGGAGACTGCATCATTAAGTCTTTCGCACTTTGTGTTTTAGGAAATGCAATGACATCCTTAATATTTGACGTATGCGTCATAAGCATGACAATACGATCAAGTCCAAGAGCTAATCCACCATGTGGAGGTGTTCCATATTTAAGTGCATCAACGAAGAACCCAAATCGTGTTTCGATATCATGTTTTGTCAATCCGAGTGTATCAAACATGAGTCGTTGAACTTCTTGATTGTGAATACGAATCGATCCGCCACCAATTTCATATCCATTTAAAACGATATCATATGCTTTTGCCATGGCATGTTTGGGATCATTTTTCAAAACGTTCGCATCTTTTGGTGCAGTAAATGGATGATGCATCGCATAATAACGCTTTTCTTCTTCGTTATATTCTAAGAGGGGCCAATCAGTAACCCATAAAAATTTGAATTCATTTTCAGGTATTAAAGACAATTCTTCTGCTAAAGCAATTCTCAAACTTGATAAAGCAGATGATGTGTTTTCAAATGTTCCTGGGACAAAGAAAATCATCTCTTGATCACTTAAATTCAAGTCTTTTATGACATCTGGCGTAAAATATTTAGCAACACTTCCTGTAAATGCTTGTTCTGAAAATTTAATATAAGCAAGTGCATCTCCATGATTTTTCTTGACAAGTTCTGTGAGTTGATCAATACGCTTTCTTGTAATACTTGAAGCGTTTTTAACTCTTAAGCCTCGAACAAACTCTTTTCCTTCAAATAAAGGAATACTCAAGGGTTTCAATGTGTTTGTAAAGTTTTGAATTTTTAAATCATAACGAAGGTCAGGTTTATCAGTACCATATAGTGTCATAGCATCCAAATAGGTCATTCTTAAAAAAGGTGTCTCAATCTTAATATTTAAGACATCATGAAATAAGTTTTTCATTAATTTTTCAATCACATTTTGAATATCTTCTTCATCAATAAAAGATGCTTCAACGTCGATTTGAGTAAATTCTGGTTGACGATCTGCTCTTAAGTCTTCATCTCTGAAGCAACGTGCAATTTGAAAATACTTTTCAAATCCAGCAACCATAAAGAGTTGTTTATAGATTTGTGGCGATTGAGGAAGTGCGAAAAATGTTCCTGGGTACAGTCTAGAAGGCACCAAATAGTCTCTTGCACCCTCAGGTGTAGATTTACCTAGGATTGGCGTTTCAAGCTCGTAAAACCCTGAATTCACTAAAGTTCTTCGAATGGATTGTGTAATCTCATGACGTTTAATTAGATAATTTTGCATGACCGGACGACGTAAGTCTAAATAACGGTACTTTAATCTCGTTTCTTCTAGAGCATCCGACTCATCAGAAATCATGATGGGAGGAGTTTCCGCAGTTGATAAAATCGTTAAGTTTGTGATATCCACTTCAATATCACCCGTATGCATCAACTTATTTTTACTTTCTCTTTCAATCACAAGTCCCTCAATATCAATCACATATTCATTTCTAATTTTCAATGCGGTTTGATAATTTGAATTTTCAGGTTTACACAAAAGTTGTGTGATTCCAAATCGGTCTCTAAGGTCGATAAAAAGTAATCCACCAAGGTTTCTTACTTTTGCGACCCAACCTTTTAAATGGACAGATTCATTTAAATTTTTTAATGTTAATTCACCATTATGGTGCGTGTATTTCATGTTATTTACCTACTTTTTCCTTAAGATATTGTGTGATTTCTGAAATCTTTATATTTTCTTGGACTTCTGTTTGTGTATCCTTGATGCCTACAAATCCTTGTTGAAATTCATCTTGACCGATAATGATTAAATATTTCGCTTCCATTTTTAAAGCATGCTTGAGTTGACCCTTAAAGCTTTTGAAAGAATAATTAATATCACTTTGTAAATCTTGATGTCTTAGATCATATAAGACTTTCGATGCAAATGTTTTAAGCGAATCATCAAGGACTAAGATATAGGCATCAAGTGACTTTTCTTTAACAAGTTCAATATGTTCGGCTTCAAGAGCTAATAACAATCTCTCCATACCACATGCAAATCCAATACCACCCAAATCAGGTCCGCCAAGTTCTTTCACTAAGCTTTGGTAACGACCACCACCACCCAAAACATTTTGAGCTCCAAAACCTTCAATATCGGCTTCAATCTCAAAGACTGTGTGACTATAATAATCGAGCCCTCTTACCAATTTAGGTGCGATTTCATAAAGAATTCCCACAGCTTCTAAGTGTTTTAAAACTTCATCAAAATAAGCTTTTGATTCACTATTTAAGTGTTCCAGTGGGACTGGTGCTTCTTTAACAGCCACATGGTGTTGATCAATTTTACAATCTAAGATCCGAAGTGGATTTTTATCTATTCTTTCTTGGCAATCATGACATAAAGTATGTACATGAGGTCTAAAATGAGTTTCCAAAGCCTCTTGATATGCTTTTCTTGAAGCATCATCACCAAGTGTATTAATTCTCACTCTTACACCTTTTAGTCCAAGGCGACGAATAAAATCATATGCGAGGATAATCATTTCACTATCAAGCTGTGGATTTACTGCACCAATGGCTTCAACACCAAATTGATAGAATTGACGATATCTGCCCTTTTGTGGGCGTTCATAACGAAAATTAGGGCCTATATAAAATATTTTTTCTAACTCTTGAGAAGCATATAATTTATTTTCGACATAACTGCGAATGACACCTGCAGTTCCTTCTGGTCTTAAAGTTAATTTGCGATCTCCACGATCTAAAAAATCATATGTTTCTTTAGTTACCATATCGGATAATTCAGATTGACGATGAAAAACTTCGCTATACTCCATCATCGGTGTGCGCATTTCTTTATAGTTATACAATGTTAATGTTTTACGGATAATATCCTCTAAAGCTTGCCATTTATAAGATTCTTGGGGTAAAACATCATATGTTCCTTTGACTCTGTTGATACTCATCGTATTCCTCCTTCGTTAATTCATAATTCTTTAATGTGACTAAACGTTTATCATGCAATTTTATTAATTGAAACAATGTTTCTTCTGTAAATCGAAACGGTGTTTTTTTGATAATTTTTTCTGATGCGACATTATCGAGCATATGTCTAATTCTTAATTTCTTATATCCAAAATGATGAAATCCTAAATCAATCATATATTGAAGTGCATGGCTCATAATTCCTTGATTCCAGTAATCTTCATGAAGTGCATAACCGATTTCGACACTTTGATCTTCATCATGCTTCGTATGAAAATCAATCGTCCCAATCATTTTATGCTTTTTTTGATCAACTATCGCATAACCAATGGGTAAACCTCGTTTTAATCTTGGCATAAAGATGAATTTTATTGATCTTTTCGCTTCAACTGGAAGTATAAATGGACCCCAATTCAAGTATTTTGTGACTTCGGGATTTGATCCATACTCAAACATATCTTGATAATCCTTCACTTCAATTTCACGAAGTAGATAGTCTCCAAACTCATGATTTGGCAGACGTAGTTTTTTCTTATCTCTCAATTTCTTCCTCACAATATAAAAACGTCCTTAAAAACATCTAAGGACGTATAATTACGCGGTACCACCTTAGTTCTAGAAATATCTAGCCCTCAATTTGTGAATGTCTCAAAGGGTGTCACCTCTTATAATATGCATTATAAAGCCCTTATCACAGACGATGAAATTCTAATACAATCATATCTTAAAATCGTTTGTTTGTCAATTATAATTCAATTTGAATGGTGACTGGACCATCATTTTTTGATGAAACAATCATGTGACTTCCAAAAATTCCGGATTTCACTTGATGGTGCAAACTTAAACGCTCAATGAAGGCCTCATAAAGAGGAATGGCTAAGTCTGGTTTTGCAGCTTCTATAAATGAAGGACGATTATTGCCTTTGGTATCACCATACAATGTGAATTGTGAAATTACTAAAATTTCCCCATTAATTGTCTTTAAATTTAAGTTCATTTTGTTATTTTCATCTTCAAAAACACGTAAATTGTGAATTTTATCTGCCATTTGATGTGTTTTTTTTAGATCATCATCAACATGAATCCCTAAATAAATGAGATAGCCTTTACTGATGGATGCATAAATTTTTTGATCTATTTCAACGGATGCTTCTTTTACTCTTTGGATGATCGCTCTCATTTAAAATCCCTCTCAACTAAGTAAACATCGGTGACTTTTCGAAGATTCACCATCAATGTTTCTAAAGCTTGTGCACTTGTAATTGAAACTTTGATTTTAATGATATTTTCTAATTGTTGTGTAATCATCGCACTAATTTCTGCAATTGCTATTGAGGATGCGTTGACTGTTGTAATCACATCAGGAACTAATGTGGGACGATTTGTTCCAATAATCTTAATCCAAGTGGCATATTTTCTGGTAATGTTGGGTGACCAAAAAGCCTCAATCAAACGATTTTCTTCAAATTGTTTACAGTTTGGACAAAACGTTGCATGAATCACAATACCCGATTGTTTGCTCACGTAACCGATAATTGGATCACCAGGAATAGGTAAACAGCAATTGGCAAGTTTTAATTGAGGAGATGATAATCCCTCAATGACGACACCAGTTTCACTATGTGTCGTTAGTTGTCTGGATGCTTTTTCCATTTGACGTTGTAAAAGCATTTCGCGGTCAGTTTCTTGACCAAGCATTTTACTAACGACTGTCTTTGTACTTAAATTCCCTTTACCAATTTCAAGATAAAGTTCTGTAACTGTTAAAATCATGTTTTTTTCGAAATGCTTTTTAACAAATGCATCATCGATTGAATCCGTAATTTTATTTGCTGTAAATTCTCTTTCGAGTTGTTCTTTACCCATTTGAATCAATCGATCGCGATTAAGCATATTCAAATAACCCTTAATCTTATGTTTTGCGTGTGAAGATTTGACAATCTTCAACCAATCTTCAGAAGGGCCAAATGAATTTTTATTAATTTTAACACTGACGATATCCCCAGTATTTAACTCATATTCCAATGGTACAATTCGATTATTTACAAGAGCTCCAACCATTTTATTTCCAACATCGGTATGAATCCGGTAAGCAAAATCAATAGGTGTCGATCCCTTAGGTAACTCGATAACTTCACCTTTTGGCGTAAACACATAAACATTCGCATCCAAAATATCGCCTTTAACGGTTCCAACGAATTCTTCAGCACCACCACCAGTTTCATCAGTGTCTTCACTCATTTTTAAGAGTTCACCATACCACTTCAGCTTTTGAGCAATTTCAAACTGTTCTCTTTCCTTGGAGTATTGTTTATTTTCTTTATAAGCCCAGTGTGCTGCAATCCCATATTCAGCAATATCATCCATTTCAGTGGTTCGAATTTGTACTTCGAAAAGAGTTCCTTCTTCAGACAAAACCGTCGTATGAAGGGATTGATACATATTTGGTTTTGGTACTGCAATATAATCTTTAAAGCGTCTGGGAATAGGCGTGAAATTCGCATGGATAATGCCTAATGCTTGATAACAAGTTTCAATCCGATCGACAATAATTCTTACGGCTAATAAATCATAAATATCTTCAAATTCACGTTCATCACGAACCATTTTTTTGTAGATACTATAAATGTTTTTAATACGTCCTTTGATTTCAAAGTTTTTTAATTCGGAGTCTTTAAATAAACCATTGATATGCTCAATGACTTTATCAATTGATTTTTCACGTTCAGATTTTTTTGCTTGAATTAAATTGGAGACACGATAATACATCGGTGGATCCGTGTATCTTAATGCTTTATCCTCAAGTTCTGCTTTAATTCTAAAAATCCCAAGACGATGAGCGAGTGGTGCATAAATTTCAAGAGTTTCTGTTGCAATCTTATATTGTTTTTCTGGACTCATAGAGTCTAATGTTCGCATATTATGTAAACGGTCGGCAATTTTAATTAAGACGACACGAATGTCTTTTGCCATGGCTAATAACATTTTCTGATGATTATCGGCCTGAGATGCTTTTGTATTAAATGATAATTTACCAATTTTGGTGACACCATCAACGAGTTGAGCAATGTCTGTACCAAACATTATTTCAACATCTTTCAATGTTAACGAAGTATCTTCAACCGTATCATGGAGTAATGCAGCAATAATCGTTGCAGGTCCACTATGCAGTTCAGTCAATATTTTTGCAACCGCAACAGGATGGGTAATATAGGGTTCTCCACTCTTACGTGCTTGTCCTTCGTGTTTATCTTTCGCTAAAAAATAAGCCTTTTCAATCAGCTCAATGTCCGACTCGCGTTCAATGTATGAACGAAAAGATTCACATAGGGAAGTGTATAGTGGATCTGTCATATCGACCTCTTAATAGGTAATGAGTGTTAAAATATCGTGGTGATGTAATTTATCTCGACCATTTAAATCAGATAGTTCAATTAAAAATGCTAAACCTACAACCTCACCACCTAGTTTTTTAACGAGTTCGATGGTTGCTTCCATCGTACCACCAGTTGCGAGTAAATCATCGATAATTAGTACGCGATCACCTTTTTTAACGGCATCTGCGTGCAAACATAATGTATTAGATCCATATTCTAAGTCATATTCTACTGCCACTGCTTCTCTTGGAAGTTTACCAGGCTTTCTGACAGGAGCGAAACCGATGCCTAAATTTGCAGCGACTGGACATCCAAAAATAAAACCTCGAGCTTCAGGTCCTACAATGACAGTTGCTTTTTTCTTTTTTGCAAATGCTGTGAATTGATCTGCAGCATATTGATAAGCTTTACCATTCAGCATGAGTGGTGTAATATCTCGAAATAAAATGCCTTCTTTCGGAAAATCAGGTACATCTGCGATGTATTTTTTTAAGTCCATATTGTATTCCTTCCTTGGCTTAAGATAAAAAAAGCCGTTGTCTACCCTCATATTTTAACTGATTTTATCGATTTATACAAGTGTGCTATAATGGATTCGGGTGAGAACATGAAACCTTTAGCATATCGTTTAAGACCAACGGAATTTAATCAAGTCTATGGCCAAGATCATTTAGTTGGACCTGATGGTGTTTTAACACAAATGTTAATTAAAAAACAGTTTTTATCGTTTATTCTTTATGGACCTCCAGGTACTGGAAAAACGACAATTGCGAATATATTTGCGACTAAATCTGGTTTAGATACCTATTTTTTTAATGCATCAACAGATTCAAAAGCGAAACTAAAGGGTATATTAGATACCACTTCATATCACGATATACTCATTGTCGTGGATGAGATCCATCGGATGAAAGCGGATATTCAAGATTACCTTCTACCATTTATGGAAAATGGGAATGCCACCATCATTGGAATTACCACATTAAATCCATATCAAAGCATTAATATGGCAATTCGCTCAAGATGTCATTTATATGAAGTGAAAAAACTCGATGATGAAGCGATTAAATTAGCTGTAAAAAACGGTTTATCAGAACTTGATATCGATTTAAAAATTGAAAATCAAGCATTAGATTTAATTGTAAGATACTCAAATCATGAAATTAGAACGGCACTAAACTTGCTTGAAAGTGCATCTTTAGTACTTGAGGATGGTGATATGATCAAATCACAAACCATTTCAAGAATTGCTGGAAAAATACATCATGATTTAGATGATCATGAAGACCATTTTTATGATTTATTGAGCGCTCTTCAAAAATCGATTCGAGGCTCTGATGTGGATGCTTCAATCCATTATTTAGCACGACTCATTACGTTAGGTGACCTACCATCCATTATCCGAAGACTTTTAGTCATTGCATATGAGGATATCGGATTAGCCAACCCATTGATGGGAGGAAAAGTGTTATCTGCGTGCGATGCAGCCTTAAAAGTGGGATTTCCAGAAGCAAGAATCATGCTCGCGAATATCGTCATTGATTTAGCCATATCACCAAAATCAAACACTGCAATTGTGGCTATTGATGAAGCCTTAAGTGACTATGAACAAACTGATACAGGGGTAATTCCTGATCATGCGAGTAATCGAAAAATTCAGTTGAAACCAGAAATATATCATTATCCCCATAACAATATTAATAGTATTAACGATCAAACATATCTTCCAGATAAGATCGTTGATAAAACTTATTATCACCC
Source organism: Acholeplasmataceae bacterium UBA6181 (assembly GCA_002422135.1). Lineage (GTDB taxonomy): Bacteria > Bacillota_I > Bacilli_A > Acholeplasmatales > Acholeplasmataceae > UBA6181. Next base: position 4,861 of record DITP01000006.1, on the reverse strand, counting down.
TAAAGAAGAATCAAACTACGAGAAAGCTCTAGCTCAAAGACTTAAAGAAATCGATAAAGTGAAGCATAAAAAAAGATGAATGTATATTTTACAAACATCTTTTTTTATGAGAAATTTTAACAATTGGATAGTTTTAGTATGTATATCTTGAATGTAAGACCTATAATTTTAAAAAGGTCTTTTTATTCAATATCTTTTTGCTTATGATCTGTGGATGCGTAATAGGATCCAAATCCCATGATAATGAGTGCTATGAAAAAATTTAACTTTGGGATTTCTTGAAAAATCATCAATGAAAGAAAAGCTCCAACAAATGGTGCAAATGCATAAAAAGTGCTTGTTTTTGCTGCACCTAAGACTTTTTGGGCAGAAACATAAAAGAATATGCTTAATCCATAAGCGATGAATCCTAAAAGTAGAGTGATTAAAATTAATCCCCAATTAAGATCTATTTCTTTTAGGAATAAAGCAATCACTAAAGAACCAAGACCTGAAAATATTCCTTTAATGACAACGACCATTAAGGGATCATTAAACGATAATTTTCGGGTCAAATTATTTTCTAATCCCCAAAAAGTTGCAGCCATCAAAACAAATAGAGATCCTAATGAAAATTTAAGTGCTGTTATATCTTCAAAAGAAAGGATGATACTAGCGATAGTAACAAGTAAAATCGCAAATTTCAAACGTTTTGGGATGATTTCCTTAAAAATAAAAAAAGCTATGAGAGATGTTGCAACAATTTCAAAATTATTCAATAAAGCAACGTTTTCAGGATGACTTCTACTTAGGCCGATCATTAAGAAAATAGGTGCTATAATATCGAGTACAATCATGCCTAGAATTGCTGGGATTTCATCTTTAGTAAATTTTCTATAAACATAATTTGTTGTTTTTTTACGAATATAACCGATGAAAGACATGCCTATTCCAGCACCCAAATATAATAAACTTGCAATAAATACAGGTGATAAATCCACGAGCAAAATTTTTGATATAGGTGTACTTAATGCATATAATAAAGCGGCTAATATCGCGTACAAAATATATTTTTTATCTTTCATGGCTTCTACCTATCCAGTCTATAGATTTATGAAAAAGTGTTGATTCACAAATCAACACTTAATCTTCTTAAATGTGCTAAAAATTATACTTCTGTTGATATAATGACTGGAATTGTAATCGGGCTTCTTCGTGTTTGTTGATAAATAAAATGATTAATTTCATTTCTAACATCACGTTTGTAGTCATTCCAATTGATATATTTACCTTCCAAATGTTTTTTACTGATTTTTTGGAACAATTCCTTCACTTGGTTTAAGAGTTCTTCAGATTCTTGAACATATACAAATCCCTTTGTTACAATTTTAACATCGCCTAAAATTTGTTTTGTTTTGGGATTGATATGTGAAACGATGAGTAATGCACCATCTTCTGCAAGTAATTCACGATCTTTCATGACAAAATCATTAACATCACCAACAGCAGTTCCATCAATTAAAATTTCACCTACATTGATATCATTTTTAGAAACATAAGTATCTTTTCCGTCAAATGTTAAAACATCTCCGTTATCCATTAAAAAGACATCTTCATTCTTGTATCCGACTTCTAAAGCAAGTCGCTTTAATCCATATTGGTGACGATATTCACCAATCGTTGGTACTACATATCTTGGTTTAAGTAAATTCATCATCATTTTGAGTTCATCGGCTGTGGCGTGTGCAGAAGTCAATAAACGTTTATCGATTTGTTTCACTTGAGCATCGCTTCTAAAGAGCACATCCAACGTTCTTGCTGCCATCTTTTCAGTTCCTGGTACTGGAGGAGTCATTAAAATTACGGTATCTTCAGGTCCAATATGAATGAGGCGATCAGCTTTCTTACACATGCGTTGAAGCATATAAAATGGTTCATGTCGATTACCAGTGACTAATGCAACAATGTCTTTACCATCATTTTTGTTTTTATCATCAATAAATCTTAAACTAACTAATGATTCTTGAGGAATATTTAAATAGCCACTTTGAATCGCAATATCGACAATGCGTTGAGCTCGTCTACCGATAATGGCAATCTTTTTATGATGCGCTAAAGATATATCTACAATACGTTGTATCTTTCTTAAATC
>DITP01000006.1:0-2603 GCA_002422135.1 Acholeplasmataceae bacterium UBA6181 | reverse complement strand
ATTACACCATCAACAGTATGAATGGCGATACCAACAGATTCAGGAATCGAATGTGTCGTATTAAAAAAAGTCACTTTAACATTCCCAAATTTAATAATCGAATTTTGGGTAATGGTGTGAAGTTTCAAATTATCAATTGGAATATCTTCTTCTTTTAACATATCTAAAACAATTTGCATTGTAAAATTAGAAGCATAAACTGGGACATTCATGTCTCTTAAAATATGAGGGATAGCAGCTATATGATCTTCATGTGCATGCGATAAAAAGATGCCTTTAATTCGATCTTTTGCACGGATTAACATCCGGTAATCTGGAACGATTTCATCGACACCATATAATTCTTGACCTGGGTATTTAATCCCAGCATCGAGTATAAAAAGTTGTTGGTCTACTTCGACCACATACATGTTTTTTCCGTTTTCACCAAGGCCACCCAAGGCAAAAAAGCGTATTTGACTCAATCTAACACATCCTAACGTATCGTTTTTAACTGTTGCTATTATACCATGTTTTTTGTATTACTCAATGAATTTACATTCATTATATGCTATGATGATAGTAGGTGAAAATAATGATTAATTATCCAATAAAACGTGCGCCACAACAAAAACAGACCAATTATGCGAACCTTGGAATGACTCTAGAAAGCGACATTGAATTGACAAATCTTTTTTATTTAAATCAAAAGATTGCGGTCATCCATAAAAAACCGACACCAGTCCAAGTGGTCAATGTAAGCTATCCAGCAAGAAACAAAGCTAAAATTACAGAAGCGTATTATAAAACTCCTTCGACCACTGATTTTAATGGTGTTTTTGAAGGCAAATATATCGATTTTGATGCGAAAGAAACTAATTCAAAAACATCAATGCCACTTAAAAATATTCATCCTCACCAAATGGAACATTTAGAAAATGTATCTTTACAAGGTGGTATCACATTCTTAATCGTCCATTTTAAACAATATAATGAGTACTATCTTCTTCCATTCCATGTCCTTGAGATGTATTGGAAACAACAATATGATAAAGAAAAAGGGCGAAAATCCATCCCTTATCACGTCTTTAAAGAACAAACCTTTTTGATTCCTTTTGGTTATCAACCACGTCTAGACTATTTAAGTGTTGTCAAAAAGCATTTGATTAAGACTTAAACCAGTTTATAATCGGTTGCGAGTTGTTTAATCAGTGGTCTTGTTAGTAATCCAATCACAAGCGTGATAGCTGTTGAAGATAACATATAAGGGAGATTATAAACGATAAATGAATAATACCATGGGTTCATGCCTTCAGGGGCAAATTCAGCGAATATAATTGCACCGCCAATAGAATGTGAAAGATATCTTAGTAAACCAGCTAATAAAACTGCTATCGTGAAAACAACAGGTTTATCAATCCCTTTTCTAAAAAATCCTGTGATTCCGATAATACCAAATGCAATCACATAATCAGAAAATAGTGATGCCCAGTGATAAAATCCACCATCAAGTAAAACAGATGCTAAGCCATACATTGCACCACCTATAAATCCATATTTCGGGCCTGCGAGCATCCCGATTAAAACAATCGGTAACATCGAAAATCCAAAGACAGCACCACCTTGTGGCATTTGTAAATTTAAGCCAGGTATAAATTTAGTCATCATCCCAAATACGACAGCCAAAGCCGTAAAAATAGATGTAATGGTCAAACGTTGCAATTCATTTGAATGGTACATAGTTTTCCTCCATATAAAATAAAAAATTTCTATGGATTACCAAAGAAATAGGAGTTGAGTGATTATCAACTATCCCTACGCTGGTATGATCCAGATCAGGTTCGCGGGTCGACTTTTGGTCCTCTCAGCTTATAGCTCCCCGTATTGATCACCTATAGTTTACCATAATTTAANNTGAGAGCAATTCTTGTCTTAATCTTGCTTGTTATCTTAGTCATGATTCCCAATATTAAAATACTTGCTAAAAACCATGCGATGGTCATTGAACGGTTTGGTAAATTTGACCGCATCATCGATCAAGCGGGTATCTATATTTTAATTCCATTATATGAAAGAGCAATTGAGACCGTTTCACTCGATCCGATCAAGAGTCATCTTTCACTGGATGATGATATTAAGATTGATTATATCTATCAAATTGTTGATATAAAAACCTTTGTTTATCAAGCACTAGACAGCATTCATGCATTCCATGAAGAATTGATCAACCATTCGATCCATGACAACGTCATTGATTTAATGGATAATATGAATGACATTGCGCAACACTATGGATTTAAAGTCAATCAATGCAAAATAAATAATCAAAAATAATTTTATGTAATCTTCTTGTACTTAAAATAATTAGGAGTATAATTAAAAGTGTAAGGAGTGATACATATGGAAATATCTTGGTTTAATGAAAAGCCAAAGGATTGTGTGGTCACAATTAATTCAGGGAATCTAACGCTGAACAAAATGGCTACCACTTACTTTGAAAATGCTTATAGCGTCATGCTAGGTATTCAAAAAGATGAAAAGATGATTATCATCAAACCTCTTTTAAAAGCGGAAGCTCAGAGTCATGCAATCCCAGACAACAAAAAGTATCGTATTACCGTAAG
>DITP01000061.1 GCA_002422135.1 Acholeplasmataceae bacterium UBA6181 | reverse complement strand
ATTATTATTATAACATTTTTTAAATAAGATTATTTTTCAATTATTTCATGTCTACTTATGGGCTTTATTAAAATCAATAATGAATCTATTATCAACTTTTTTCACCAAACGTCAGTTTTTTTTTAATCATTATACAATTTTTACAAACTATGGTATAATTCAAAAGGTTAAATAAAATACTAAGAAATAGAAAGTATAAAATGAAGGAGATTTTATATTATGCCAAAAAAAATTTATGAAACAACACTTGGGGGTAGAGTCCTAAGAGTTGAGATCGGTGAGATCGCGAAACAAGCCGCAGGGGCAGCGATGATCACTTATGGAGATTCTACAGTTTTAAGTGCTGTGACAGCGAGTAATCAACCGTCATGGCAAGATTTCTTTCCTTTGATGGTCATCTATCAAGAGAAGCTATATGCTGCAGGAAAAATTCCTGGTGGATTTTTAAGAAGAGAAGGTCGTCCAAGTGAACATGAAACATTGACTTCACGTTTAATAGACCGTCCACTTCGTCCTTTATTTCCTGAAGGATTTAAGAATGAAGTACAAATTATTAATACCGTTTTATCATCTGATCCAGATTGTACATCAGAAATGGCAAGTCTCATTGGATCATCTATCGTGTTAGGAATATCAAACATTCCATTCAATGGACCAGTTGCTGGTGTTCAAGTTGGTAGAGTAAATGGTGAACTCATCGTTAATCCAACCCAAGAACAAGCATTATTAAGTGACATTGAACTCGTGGTTGCAGGAACGAAAGATGCGATTAATATGGTTGAAGCTGGTGCGAAACAAGTCTCTGAAGAAGATATGCTTGGTGCAATTATGTTTGGGCATGCAGAAATTAAAAAACTTGTTGAATTCCAAGAAACAATCTACAATGACTTCAATACTCCAAAAATGGATTTTGAAGCTTTTACAATTCAAGATGAAGTTAAAAAATCTGTTTATGATTATGCTTATGATCGCTTAATTAAAGCAGTATCAATTTATGATAAGTTAGAACGTTATCATGCGATTGATGAAATTAGCGAAGAAACAGTTGAACATTTCAAATCTACATCATTCTTTAAGGATATTGATGGTGTGAAAGTATTTGATGATGAAACCCATAAAGATTATTTAAAACAAGTCAAAGCGATTTTAGATGGCATCGTGACTGCTGAAGTTAGACGCTTAATTACAGTGGATAAGGTCCGTCCTGATGGTCGTAAAGTCGATGAAATTAGACCACTAGAATCACGCATTGATATTCTTCCTAGACCTCATGGTTCTGCACTATTTACAAGAGGACAAACCCAAGCTTTAGGTGTTGTCACATTAGGTGCACTTGGTGAAAACCAAATCATTGATGGCCTTGGATTAGAAGATACAAAACGCTTTATGCTCCATTATAATTTCCCACAATTTAGTGTGGGTGAAACAGGTCGTTATGGTTCTCCAGGACGTCGTGAAATTGGTCATGGTGCACTTGGCGAACGTGCATTACTCCAAGTATTACCTACTGAAGAAGAATTCCCATATACCATTCGTGTCGTTTCTGAAGTCTTGGAGTCTAACGGTTCATCTTCACAAGCGACCATTTGTGCGGGTACGATGGCTTTAATGGCTGCTGGTGTTCCAATCAAAGCACCCGTAGCTGGTATCGCCATGGGCTTAATTAAAGAAGGCGAATATTACACGATCTTATCGGATATTCAAGGCATGGAAGACCATGAAGGCGATATGGATTTTAAAGTAGCTGGAACGAAAGATGGTATTACAGCTTTACAAATGGATATTAAGATTTCAGGAATTACTGAAACGATCTTAAGAGAAGCTTTAGAACAAGCACGTTTAGGTAGACTACATATTTTAAATCATATGTTAGAAACCATTCCCGCAGTGCGTCCTGAACTTTCTAAATATGCTCCAAAAGTAAAGATGATTACAATTAATCCTGATAAGATTCGTGATGTTATCGGTGGTGGTGGTAAAATTATCACTCAAATTATTGAAGATAATGACAATGTCAAGATTGATATTGAACAAGATGGTCGTGTCTTCTTAATGCATATGGAATCGAAATGGATTGAAAGTGCAGCGAAACGGATTTTAGATCTTGCAAGAGAAGCTGAAGTCGGAAAAATCTATGAAGGTAAAGTCACACGGATTGAAAAGTTTGGATGTTTTGTTGAATTATGGCCAGGTACTGATGGTTTAGTTCACATTTCACGCCTTGCGAAAGAACGTGTTGAAAAAGTTGAAAGTGTCGTTTCACTTGGTGATATTATCCTAGTGAAATGTATCGGAATCGACGAAAAAGGTCGGATTGATTTATCTAGAAAAGACGCATTAGTTAAATAAATGATTAAAGAGGCATGGCCTCTTTTTTATGCCATTTAAGTAATCTTTATACATATATAAACGCTTTAAATAACGTCATTTTCTTCATTTATGGTATAATTAAATAAATGGAGGTTATAGCAATGAAAGTAACATTAAGAACAGAACCACTTAGAGTGGTACGTGCGGCACACCAGGTGCCAGGAGTAATGTATGGTCGTTCGATTGACTCCATCTCTATTCAAGCAGATTTGAATGATGTTTTATCTGCTCTAAAAGAATACGGAAGAACTGAAACGTTTAAAGTAAGACTAGATGATAAATATCATCATGTATATTTTAAAGCCGTCCAATCGAACATTTTGAAACCACACGAAATCATTCACTTTGATTTACACCGTGTGACTGAAAAAGAACTTGTCACTGGTATGGTTCCAATAGAAATGATTGGACAAGAAGTCTTTTACAATCAGCATATCTTTGCTGAACTCGTCAAACATGAAATTTTAGCAACTTATTCACCAGTCAGTGGACATGCAAAATTAGTTGTTGACGTTTCAAAAATGGAACTTCATGATGAAAAGAAATTAAGTGATTTAAATCTTCAAGGCTTAGAAATTAAGGAAGATTTGAATCAAACGATTGTCATCATTAAGGAAGCTAAGGCACACGAAGAGGAAACTGAGGAAAAAGCTCCTGTGATGGCTGAAACTGAAAATGAAGAATCATTGTCAAACGAATAGTTTCATGTTATAATTTAACATGTCGTTGGAAGGTGACCGAGCCTTAACGGTTAGGAAAGTCCATGCTAGCACATCCTGAGATGGATGTAGTGTTTGTGCCTAAGGAAACCATAACTTAGGGTACGATGTATCGTAACGGCGTTTGATGGCCTAAGGGAAACTATGGCCTAGACGTAATGTGCCACAGAGACGAGCAATCAAGAAATTGATTGATGAAACGCGGTAAACCCCTCAAGCTAGAAACCCAAATTTTGGTAGGGGCACATGTGAATACGAATTGAAGTAAACACATGCTACTTAGGTAGAGATAAATGGTCACACCCTTTTTAAGGGAACAGAACATGGCTTATGCACGATGACACTTTAAGGCCCTTATGGGCCTTTTTGCTAGGGAGGAAAGATGAAAATTAATGTGAACGGAATTATGTTAAATCATGAAATCTTTGGACATGGAGAGCCTTTGATTTTACTGCATGGTAATCAAGAAAATTACCATATTTTTGATATGATTAAAAATGAATTATCCAAAAAATATGAAGTTCATTTAATTGATTCACGAAACCATGGTGATAGTGAGAAAACTGAAGATTTTGCATTTGAAACGATGACTAAAGATATAGCTTCATACATCGAAATATTGAATTTAGGACCTGTATATTTTTATGGATTTAGCGATGGGGGAATCATTGGATTCATGCTTTCATACATGTATCCTCAAATGGTGAAAAAGCTCATGGTTTCAGGCGTCAATGTTCATTCTTCAGGATTAAAGAAAAATCTTATGAAAAAAATCATTAAGGCATATGAAAAAAATAAAAGCCCTTATCTCAAAATGATGATGGATCAACCAAACATCCAAGATAAAGACTTAAATAAAATTCAAATTCCAGTTTTACTCACACTTGGTGAATATGATTTAATTACGAGAAGTCATACAAAATCAATTATCTCAAACCTAAAGTATGGAACACTTCACATTTATCAAAATTTAGATCACGGAAGTCATCTGAATAATCATCGGACTTTCATCAATGATTTACTAAATTTTTTTGATTAAAAGTGACCTAATGCACGTATGATAATATAAGTAATATATGAAATATAAATACCAAGTAGTATCCACCCTTCAACCTTTGTGATCTTATTTTTTGAAATTGAAAAGATAATCATAATTGACGTGATAGCGATTAATATGATCATATCGATTAGAACATCACCGTTTAATCCTAATGGTGTGACAATCCCAGATAAACCCACAATGAAGAGAGTATTAAAGACATTGGATCCAATAACATTTCCTAAGGCGATTTCATTTTCGCCTTTTTTTGCAGCTACCACTGAAGTCACAAGTTCGGGTAGCGAAGTTCCAAGTGCAACGACACTTAATCCAACAAGTGTGGTTGCTTTGGTGATACTCATGCCAGCAAAAGTCACTAAACCGTTAATGGCGATGTATTCAGCACCTCTCGTGACCATTGTGCCACCAATTGAAACACCAGCAATCCCTATAAATAATAGCAGTATTGCTTTTTTCATATCGATAACCTTAATTTCTTCAGTTGGTATCTCTTTTTTACCTGTTAACATCAAAAACATATAATATGCAAAAACAATCAATAAAATTAAAGCTTCCCACCAAACGATTTGAGCATCAGCTTGAAAAAAGAAGCCTAAGATCGCAAACAGTACGGTCATGCCAATTAAAAATGGGAATTCTCTTCTACTCATGCTCTTTTTAACAATTATTGGTAAAGCTACGGCACTCGCACCTAAAATCAGTGTTAAGTTCGCAATGTTAGAACCGATGATGTTTCCCATCGCAATATCTGCGGTTTGACCCGGTTGAACAGATAAGGCAGCAGCAAAACTCACAGCGAGTTCTGGAAGTGATGTTCCAAAAGCGACAAGTGTCAATCCAATGACTAAAGGTGATACATTGAACTTATGAGCGATTGAACTTGATGATACAATGAAAAAATCCGCGCCTTTAATTAAAAAGATAAAACCAACAAGAAGTAAGATTACATTCAATACAATATCCATGCGTTGCTCCTTTATATTGTTTAACCTGATTGTTTTAAATAAAATAAAAACCATCAAGATTAAAAATCTTGAAGGTCTCGTTACAAGGAATCCTTGAAATTAACCGGGTTTTTACACCGTATTGACGACTAATTTAGAGAAACTACTCCCCTTCCTTGTTATTCTATCATAGTTTATGTGAATACTCAAGCATGTTCAAAGGCTATCTAAAAGATAGGTTAACTTGACTTTTTAGGGTTTCTATTGTATGATGATATCAGCAATTTAGTTGTGGAGGACATAAGCATTATCATGGAAGACTCAAGCAGTAGGATCGAAGATCCCAACATACCGTTACCTAAAGACATTAAAGCTACGCGTTTTTTATGTGTCTTTTTTTGTTATCTTGGAGGTGACATAAAATGACACTAGCATTAGTTTCTATGGCATTATTGATCATTATTTATGCGATTTTAAACGCTTCTGGAACAGCAATTGTTGCTATTTCAGATAACAAAGTTGAAAACGATGCAGAAGATGGTAACAAACGTGCTAAACGTGTTTTAGCGTATCAAGAAAATGAAAAAATATTTGCCGTAACGATTCATATGATTTTAACATTAATCATTTTAGTTAATGGAGGTATCGCACTCGATACTTTTCAAAATGATGTTAGATTATGGCTTAATGCCGATAATAATGTGTATTTAAATGTTATCTCATTTATCATTATTTCACTGATTTTACTGATTTTACATATGGTATTTGGTCATTTAATTCCCAAAAGATTAGCGAATAAATATCCAAGTCGTGTCATTTATCGAACCATTGGATTTGTTTCATTCTGGATTCAATTATTTAAACCCCTATATTGGGTGATTAATTATCTATCCTCTGTTTTTGGTCGACTTTTTGGACTTCATCCAAATGAAGGCGATCGAAAAGTGACTGAAGAAGAGATCATGACCATCGTAGAAGCAAGCAGTAAAACTGGTGATATTGATGAAGAAGAATCAGAGATGATTCAAAATATATTCGAATTTGGTGATACTACCGTTGATGAAGTGATGACGCATCGTACAGAAGTTTCAGCCATAAGTGTGAAATCAACGAAAAAACAAGTCTTAGATTACGTGCGAACTGAGCAATTCACGAGATTTCCCGTCTATGATGGCGATATAGATCATATTATTGGAACTGTCCATGTGAAAGATTTACTGAGATATATCGATAATCCAGAAGAAAAATTTTCTGTTAAAGCGTTACTTAGACCTCCTTATTTTGTTCCAGATTCAAAGAAGACTAGTGAACTGTTTCGAGAAATGCAAAAACAAAAAAACCATATTGCTATCGTACTAGATGAATATGGTGGAACTGCAGGAATTGTGACGATTGAAGACTTAATTGAAGAAATTGTCGGTAATATTTTTGATGAGTATGACGATGAGGAAGAAGAAATTAGGCAAGTCGATCATTACACATTTGAGGTAGACGGTTTATCGAACATCAATGATGTCGAAGATATTATTGAAGCAGGTCTTCCTGTTGAAGATTATGATACAGTCAGTGGATTTATTTTAGGACAACTTGGAAGATTCCCTGAAGAAAATGAAGAAGTTGTCATTGTTTATGAAGGATATAAATTTGAAGTTCTATCAATTGAAGATAAAGTCATATCTCGTGTGAGAATTACAAAGCCTTCAAATGACCAAGATAAGGATATTGATGACGTATGACCCAACAAGACATAACCCAAATCATTATATTGATTGGATTGATTTTATTATCCGCATTCTTTTCATCTTCTGAAACTGCATTTTCATCAATCAATCAAATCAAATTAAAACACTTAATTCAAAAAGGCGATACCAGAGCAGAAAGAACTTACCATTTATCTTTAAAATTTGAAAAATTGTTGACGACGATATTGATTGGAAATAATATCGTTAATATTTTATCCGCATCCATCGCTACTGTGTTTTTTGTTAGAAATTTTGGTAACATTGGTGTGACAATTTCAACTGCAGTTATGACGACCTTAGTTTTAATATTTGGTGAAATTACGCCCAAAAGTTTAGCCAAAAAAGTTCCAGAAAAATTTGCTATGGTGGTCACTCCATTTCTAATTTTCTTTACGTGGTTTTTATTTCCCTTAATCTATTTATTTAGTTTATGGCAAAGATTGATGAACAAAACATTTAAGTTCCATCATGATGATACAATTACCGAAGAAGAATTGTTGACTTATGTTCATGAAGTTCAACAAGAAGGTGGAATCAATGAAAACGAAGGAAACCTTATTCGTAGTGTCATTGATTTTGATGATTTACTTGTTGAAGAAATATTTACACCTAGAGTTCATGTCGTTGCTGTTGATATCAATAGTGATACGAAATCTGTTATTAAAGCCTTTAAACAATCTGGATATTCCAGGTTACCGATTTATGAAACGAACATCGATCATATCATTGGAACGATTAATCATAAAGATTTCTACAATTTAGTCTTAATCGACAAAGAACCTTTAGAAAACATTATTAAGCCCCCTGTATTTGTCACTGAATATATGCGTGTCTCTCACTTATTAAACTTACTTAAGGCCCATAAAGCGCATTTAGCGATAGTTAAAGATGAGTATGGCGGGACATTAGGGGTTGTCTCTATGGAAGATATATTGGAAGAACTTGTCGGTGACATTTGGGATGAGCATGATGAGATTATCGAACAAATCATCAAAATTGATGATACACATTATAAAGTCAAAGGAAATGCTGATTTAGAAGACTTATTTGAAATGATTGGAATTGATGAAGAACTTGATGTGTCCACCGTAAATGGATGGGTTACTGATGAACTTGGAAGAATTCCAAATGCTGGCGATCAGTTTAAATTCCATAACTTGTTGGTGAGTGTGATGAGCGCAGATATGAAAAAAGTACTTGAAGTGATGATAGAAATTGTGCCAATCACTGATGATGAAAGTGAAGAATAATAATTGATTATATATAAAAAGAGTTTCTCAATGAAATGAGTAAACTCTTTTTATTATGAATTTATAGGTAACAAAAAAGGAACATCAGCAGATATTCCTTTATGAGTTAATTATTTAACTGAATCTCCAGAAAAACCGAATAACTTAGCTAATACTGCATAATAACCAGTTGTTGTAATTGTAACGCCTGCAGGAACATTTTCAGCTGCATTTGCACTCCAACCATTTTCAACGATTGCATCAGTAATTAGGTTAGCTTGTTGGAACCATTCTAACTTGTTGTTAGCTGTTAACCATGCTTGATAAGCAGTTAAATCAGCTGCGCCAGAAGTTCCATAGTGCATCTTATATTCGAATCCTAATTCTTGTTTAGTCTTCGCATTCCATTGGAATGTACCAGAAGTTGTAGAAGCACGATTCATTTGTAAAACGTCTAACATTAATGATTCGATTTCACCTTTTGGAGTGACCACCATGTGTGCACTGTAAAGGTCTGTGCCTGAACAATAAACAGCTTGGAATTTACCTTCTTTAGCAAGTTCAACAGCTTCTTTAGCTAATGCTAAGTACCCACCATCTTTGATGGTAACACCTGAAACATTATCAATAACATTTTCTGCGTTAACTGTTACAGCATCAACACCATTTTCTAACCAGAATTCTTCAATACGTTCAGCTTGAACATACCATTCAGCGATAGCTCCACCAAATTTGACCATGTTGTAGTCATCGCCAAGTTCTTTCTTAGTCTTTGCGTTCCAAGTGTAAGTCCAAGCTAGAGTTTCTTCATTTTGAACTTTTGTCGCTTGACGTGCATCGATATTGTAATCGACAATCTTACCTTTTTCAATAGTTACTGACACTGTCGTAACCATCATTGTACCGTTTGTGTGAACTTGCGCTTCATATGCTAAGAATTCACCATCAACTTTGTATTCGCTGCTATTGCATCCAAAAAGTGTGAATGCTGCGAAAGCAACGAAAAATAACATCAATACTTTTCTCACTATTTAATTCCTCCTAATGTAATGTATCTTACAGTGATATTATACTTCAATTGCAAGGGTTTTGCAACGCGATTTTATATGTTTTATTATAAAAGCGTTTTACAAGTTTAATTACTTAAAAAAGTAAATAAATGTAATGAAAACTTCTTTCATTATCATTAAAAAAATGATACAATAATCACGCGAAAGGGTTGTGAATATGAATAAAGCATCATGGAATGAAAGACAAAAAAAAATAAGAAATTTTTCGATCATAGCACATATTGATCACGGGAAGTCAACCTTGGCTGACCGTCTTTTACAACATACGAAAACAGTGAGCGATCGGGAGATGAAAGAACAACTCTTAGATTCAATGGATTTAGAGCGTGAACGCGGGATTACAATCAAATTGAATGCGGTTGAAGTTCTATATACTGCGAAAGATGGCATAGAGTACATTATGCATTTAATTGATACTCCAGGTCATGTTGATTTTACCTATGAAGTATCTCGATCACTTGCTGCATGTGAAGGTGCGATTTTAGTTGTGGATGCTGCACAAGGAATTGAAGCTCAAACATTAGCAAATGTGTATTTAGCCATTGATAATAACTTAGAAATTATTCCAGTCATTAATAAAATAGATTTACCTGCTGCTGAACCACAAAAAGTTATAAAAGAAATCGAAGATGTAATTGGTATACCAGCTCAAGATGCGATTTTAGCATCTGCCAAAGAGGGTATTGGTATTCATGAAATTCTTGAACGGATTGTCAAAGATGTTCCTGCGCCTAAAGGAGATGCAGATGCACCACTTCAAGCTTTAGTTTTCGATTCAGCGTTTGATGCCTATAAAGGTGTTATTCCTTTAGTTCGTGTGGTTAATGGAACCATTCAAAAAGGTGACGTTATTGAATTTATGGCATCAAAAGCAAAGTATGAAGTCACTGAAGTCGGTGTTCATACCCCAAAGATTATTAAAAGAGACATGTTAGGACCTGGTGATGTTGGCTATTTAACAGCATCCATTAAAGACATTAATACAGTTAATGTTGGGGATACGGTCACTTATGCACATGATAGAGCTAAAACAGCTTTACCAGGCTATCGTAAGATGAATTCAGTTGTATTCTGTGGGTTATATCCCATTGATAGTGATCGATTTAATGACTTGAAAGATGCGCTTGATAAATTAAAATTAAATGATGCTTCCTTGATCTATGAACCTGAAACATCACAAGCTCTTGGTTTTGGTTTCCGTACTGGCTTCTTAGGATTACTCCATATGGAAATTGTCCAAGAACGCATTTCTAGAGAATTTAATATTGAATTAATTGCAACTGCTCCTTCAGTTATCTATCATATTCATTTAACGGATGGCTCAATGATTACCATTGATAATCCATCGAAATTGCCAGACCCTCAAAGAATTGATTATATCGAAGAACCTTATGTGAAAGCATCCATCATGTCTCCTAAAGAATATGTTGGAGCCATCATGGATATATGTCAAAAAAAACGTGGGACGTTTGGTGACATGAAATATGTGGATGCGAATCGCGTACATATTCACTATGACTTACCATTATCTGAAATTGTTTATGATTTTTTTGATAAACTGAAATCATCAACCAAAGGTTATGCATCTTTTGACTATGAAATGTCTGGTTATAAGACATCAAGACTCCAAAAAATGGATATCTTACTCAATGGTGAGGTTGTCGATGCCTTATCACTGATTGTCCATCGTGATTTTGCATATAACCGGGGGAAAGCTATTTGTGAAAAAATGGTTGAACTCATACCGCGCCAAATGTTTGAGATCCCTGTCCAAGCTGCATTAGGCAATAAAATTGTCGCAAGATCAACGATTAAAGCGATGCGTAAAGACGTCCTAGCAAAATGCTATGGTGGTGACGTGAGTCGTAAGAAAAAGTTACTTTCAAAACAAAAAGAAGGTAAAAAGAAAATGAAAGCTGTCGGTAAGGTTGATGTACCTCAAGAAGCATTCATGGCGATATTATCTAATAGTGATGATTAATGCATCACTTTTTTTTATTATGTAAACCATTTTTGATATAATAAAATTAAAGGGGATGAAAAAATGAAGGGTTTATATGTTCATATTCCGTTTTGTGAACACATTTGTTTTTATTGCGATTTTGCAAAACGCGTCCCAAAAGATCAGCATATGATCGATGAATATCTTGATCACTTGATTTCTGAAATCAATTTATATCAAAATCATTTTGATTCAATCGAAACAGTTTATATTGGTGGTGGAACACCATCGATATTAAATACGATTCAAACAGAAAAATTGTTAAAGCATTTAAGCATTATTAAGCCTAGTGAATATACGATTGAGGTTAATCCTGAAAGTTATACGAAAGAAAAAGGGTTGCTCTATAAAAAATATGGGATTAACCGAATTAGTTTAGGTGTCCAAACATTTAACCAAAAAATTTTAAACGCATTAAATCGAAAACACACGAATCAACAAGTCGATGAAACCGTAAGCCACTTAAGGGAAATTGGAATATATAATATTAATTTAGATTTAATCTATGCACTACCAAAACAGACTATCGCTGATTTAGAATTCGATTTAGAATATATCCACAAATTAAATCCCACTCATGTTTCGGCATATTCATTGATACTCGAAGAAAAAACAGTCTTTTATCATGAATATTTAAAGGGTAACTTTAAAATCATGGATGAAGATTTGGAAGCTCAAATGTATCAAAAAATTATTCAATTCTTAAAAAGAGATGGATATGAGCATTATGAAATTTCTAATTTTTGTAAACCAGGATATCAATCTAAACACAATCTCATCTATTGGTCAATGGGAGAATATATTGGTGTCGGTGTCGGTGCACATGGGCTTATCGATGGCTATAGGACTCAAAACCATCGTATATTGAGTGATTATAACATTCAACCTCAGCTTGAGAAAACACTTCAAACAAAAGAAATGAATTTACAAGATGAATTAATCTTCGGACTTCGAAAGATTCAAGGAATTGATATTTTAGAACTTGAACATAAATATGATTTCAAACTTCTCAATCGATACCCAAAGCTTAAAGAAAAAATTGATCAAGATTTAGTTTCTTATCATGATGGTGTTTTAAAATTAACTGAAAAAGGCATATTTTTAGGTAATCAAGTCTTTATGGTGTTCATATGAAATATTTAATAAAAGACTTTGAGTTTTACTTGACGAATGAAAAAGGGTCATCAAAAAACACAATTACATCTTATTTAAGAGACTTAAATCAATATGCTTTGTTTCTAGAAAAATATCATGAGATTAAGAAACCTGATCAAATCACGAGAAAACATTTAGAGAATTACATGAAGACTTTAAAAGCCAAAGTCACTGCAAAAACTCAAGCTCGAAAGCTTACAGCAATTAAAAGCTTTCATCACTTTTTGATTTTAGAACGCGAAGTTGATGAGGATATTACAAAATCATTTCAAGCACCAAAAGTTGAAAAAAGTCTTCCAAAAGTTTTATCGATTGAAGAAGTATTAAGAATTCTTAAAGAAGTAGATTTTAATAAACCCATGGGTTTAAGAAACGCTGCATTGTTAGAACTCATCTATGGATCAGGTCTCAGAGTGACGGAATTATTAGATATTAAAATGGAAGATATTCATTTAGCTCATGGGTATATTATTGTCCACGGTAAAGGAAATAAAGAGCGAATTGTTCCCATTTCAGATATGGCAATGTCTGCGATGAGATCTTATATCACAAAAAATCGTCCTGAATTATTAGGTAAAGAGAAAACGAGTTATTTATTTTTAAATCAACAAGGCTCAAGATTATCACGTCAAGGATTTTTTAAACTTTTAAAGAAATTAGCTCATGATGCACATGTTGAAACTGAATGTTCACCTCATACATTAAGACATTCATTTGCGACTCATTTATTAGAAAATGGGATGGATTTAAGGACCTTACAAACATTATTAGGACATGAAGATATATCGACGACACAAATATACACACATATTAGTCAAAAACGAATCAAAGAAATTTATCAACAAGCACATCCACGTGCAAAGGAGGACAAACAAAATGTATAAACGAATTTTCTTAATTGTACTAGACAGTCTAGGTATTGGTGAAGCACCTGATGCAGATAAGTATGGGGATGTCGGCTCCAATACGATTGGTCATATTGCTGAAAGAATGGATTTAAATATTCCGAATTTAAAATCTTTTGGGTATGGTAACATCGCCCCAATTCATAATGTTGAACCTGTGGATAAACCAAAAGCATTCTACACGAAGATGCAGGAAGCTTCCCTAGGTAAAGATACCATGACTGGACATTGGGAACTTATGGGTTTATTTATTACAAAACCATTTCAAACTTTCACGGATACAGGATTCCCTAAAGAACTACTTGATGAGCTTACACGGAGAACTGGGCGCCAAATTATCGGTAATATTTCAGCATCCGGAACTGAAATTCTTAAGGATCTTGGGGAACAACATATGCAGACTGGAGACTTGATTGTATATACATCTGCCGACTCTGTACTGCAAATTGCGATGCATGAAGATATTATTCCAATTGAAGAGCAATATCGTATTTGTGAGATTGCAAGAGAAATTACGATGAAACCTGAATGGAAAGTCGGTCGTATCATCGCAAGACCATTTATTGGTACAAACAAAAACGACTTTGCAAGAACACCTAATCGCCATGACTATGCTTTAAAACCACATGAAAAAACGACACTTAATTTCTTAAGTGACGCTGGATATGATGTGATTGCTTTAGGTAAGATTCATGATATTTTTGATGGTTATGGCATTACTGATTTTAGTAAAACAAAATCAAATGATGATGGTATGAAGCAAATTACCGAAGTTGCTAAAACACCATTTAAAGGATTATGCTTTTTAAATTTAGTTGATTTTGATGCACTCTATGGACATCGTAGAGATCCCATTGGTTATGGTAAAGCAATTGAAACTTTTGATCGTCAACTCCCTGATTTAATTAGAAACCTTAAAGAAGATGATCTTTTGATTTTAACCGCAGATCACGGAAATGATCCCATTCATCCAGGAACTGACCATACACGCGAATATGTCCCCTTAATGATTTATACAAAACGTTATCCATTTGGTAAGAAATTACCAGTCTTTAAGACATTTGCAGATTTAGGTGCGACGATAAATGATAATTTTAGAACTGAAAAACCAAAACATGGAAAGTCATTCCTAGAATATATTAAATAAAAAGATGAGGGTTACCCAATTGGGTTACCCTCATTATATTTACGCTCAATGTAACGTTTGATAGGTTGTGTAAGTATCATCATAACGACAATAACAAACACAACAATGACTAAGAAAAATAGGATTATTTTGAACCAATTAAAATCATAATAGTAAGGATCGAAAAACGGATAAATAAATCGTGATCCTTGAAAATCTCCTTGAACAAGTTCGAGGGTGTCTCCAACTAGAGGCTCAATTACTGTATAAACCAGGATGGTGTAGACTGTAGGATAGATCAATAAGGTTTCTAAATATTTCACAGTAAAGTAGCGATCATAAATAAAAAAATAGTAAAATAAATAACTTAATGGTGTGGCAGTATGCAACAGATGTTGGACAATCGTTAGTTCCATATATGGTCCTAAAAAGAGATGAAAAATAACACCTGTCATTAATATATTCATCAGTGCAATGTGCGTAAAAATATGAAATAATCGTGTATTTCTAAATCGCGTAAAATGAAGTATTAAAAGTATTAAAACGAGGATGTTACTTTGCGTAGTAAAATAGATATAATTAATGAAAAAATAGGCTTTTGGATAGGGTGAATAAAGCGAGCGAAAAGCTTGTAGGACTAAACCAACTACAACTAATAAGATGATGAAACTTATAACAATACACCTTAAACGATTTCGATTGCTTAAAATACGTCTTAATTTGAACATAATTTTAATGATTAAAAGTACTTTTTGATTTCATCAACATTTGATGTGAGACCAAGTGCAAGCATCAAACGAACTCTCGCTTTTTGACTATTTAAGTTTTGAGTGAAAATAGCACCGAGTTGTTTCAAGTGATGTCCACCACCTTCATACCCATAACTATCTAAAACTCTACCTTTAGGACAACGGGAAGTAATCAATACTGGGATATTGTGTGTGATAGCATTCTCAATACCTTGAACCATAGTCGGTGGAACATTGCCGCGCCCTAGTGCTTCAATGACAATTCCTTTAACACCATGTTCAACAAGTAAGTTTAGTATTACTGAACTTGCACCAGAATATGCTTTCACAATTTCAACTGATTTTTCAATGGAAGAAGGATTCATTAAAATGGGTGATTCATGTGTTTCCCGGTAGTACAACACATTATCTTGATCAATAATTCCAAGTGGACCAAACTCTAAAGACTTAAAAGTATCCAATGCTAAAGTATGAGTTTTCGTAACTTCAACAACAGAATTAATCTCATCATTCATGACAAGTAAAACACCATGATGTGCTGACTCGTCATGAGCTGCGACAAGTATAGAAGAGACTAAATTACTCAGACCATCAAATCCGAGCTCAGAATAGTTACGCATAGAACCAGTGAAAACGACTGGTTTTTTTGCATCCAAATAGAGATCCAAAAAGTAAGCTGTCTCCTCTAAAGTATCTGTTCCATGTGTGATGACAATGCCATCAATCGACTCATCAAGAAGATGTTCATCAATTTGTTTAGCAAGAGTAAGCATGTCATCAGGGGTAATAGAGGGGGATGGTTTAAGTGAAAAAGTATAAGATTTGAGGTTAATCCCTTTAAGTTCAGATGAGATGTTAGCAAGCAATTCAGCTTGATTATCATGGATGATTGCCTTGTTAGTTTGGCCTTGTTTAGCCATGGAAATCGTACCACCAGTAAATACAATCAATATAGTTTTATCCTTCATATTATCACCAATTTTATTGTATCATATCTATCTCTATAATAGAATGAGCAAGTGATAAATATAAATCATCAAAATTCGATAGTTACTGGTCCATGAAGCCAACGGAAGCCGAAGTTTCAACAAACGAAGCAAACCAACTTATCCACACAAACAAGATTATCCGCACAGTAAAGACAACAATCGTTGGTTTACATAATATATATTATACGTAGATATCTAATTTATTAATTGATGGATTACCTGATTTAATAAGGGCTATTAAGGTATGGATTAAGAGATTGTACTACGTCAATAGTCCTTCTTTCGCCGTTTATCACACTCATATAATTTATTTGAGTATATTAACATATTGCGAGAGTACTTTTAAAGCGCTTGAGATATCGAAAGCTTCATCTTTCTATAACTAAGCGCTTGACTGGCTGATATTACGCGTATTGTATTTTTTTGCTATACGATTACAACTTAGCGATAACTTATTTTTTCACTTCTCTTCTTCTTTCAAAACAAGGGCTCTTCAAGATTTTCGATTTAAATATTTTCAAAAATTATTTTGATCTATTAGGATGAAATTTTAGAACTTCTATTTTTAAAAATATCAAAGGTCAAATTTTATTTACTACCCTAAATATTTTTTATGTGCACTTATGAAATTTGTCTGTTATACGCTTTTAAGAAACTACCATAATTTTGCATTTTTATTTTTATTCAATTTTGCTCATCTTTTCTTAAAAGAATTTTTACTATCCGATTGATATGTTTATTTTGTAACCCTTCTTGATGCACTTTATCTTTCATGATTCATTCTCCATATCCCTCGCATTAATTCTTCACGTTTTTTGAACTTCATTTTCTGTGCCCTGATTTTGATGTCTCTTATAAATTCATTTTGTTTCCTCATACACACGCACACGCGCGCGCATTTCATTAATACTTAAATATTTGTTTCTTTATTTTAGTATCATTTTTCTTCTTTCCATCAACCTCATATTACTTTCACACATTCATACTAAGATAAAAAAAGAGTCCAGTGATTAGCTAGACTCACTTTTCTTAGCTTCATAAGAGTTAAGAATTCTACTTCTAAATGTTTATTTATACTAAACTTTCGTTTTATATTTTTTGATAAAGCCTATTAAGATTGTCAAAAGCTCTTTTGGCTTTTCAAATATAACTACATGCCCAGCATCAGGAATAATGACATATTCACTCGTCTCTATATACCTTGCAATAATTTTTGAAAACTTTGGTGGTTTTAAAGTATCGAGTTCACCACAGATCACCATCGTAGGCGCGACTACCTCTTTTAATTGATCTGTCATGGTTACATCATTCAGGAATGTCTCATAGAGCGTGATTTGACCATTAAAATAGTCATCACCCATATGTTTTGTTGCATATGCTCTTTTCTCTAGAAAGTGCTTATTCATTTCGATATAAGTTTTACTATAAATGCCTTCTGCCATTCCCCAAAAAAACGTATATCCATCCTTATTTTTACATAGATCAATCCAATTTTGAATCTCATTTTTCAAGGGTTCATCAAGTTCTGAAACTGAGTCAATGACTGAAATAGATTGCACAAATTCTTGATGTAAAATTCCAATTTTTAATGCAACTTCACCACCATAACTTGTTCCAATAAAATGAGCTTTCTTAACACCCAAATTTTTAAGAATTTCAATGGTGTCATCTGCATGTTCTTTGAATGTATATGGACCCATTGGTTTCGCTGACTTTAGTTGTCCTTTGAAGTCATGAAGTATCACACGATACCCATTTTTAACAAACCATTCTGAGAGTTCATACCAGCTTGAAGTTGTTGTCATCACACCATTCAAAAATACAATAACCTCACTTTTTTTTAACCCCAAATCTTCAACAAATAGATCGTTTCCGTTTATATTAATTAGCATATTATCTCCTAAAAAAAGGGGCAAATTGCCCCTATGATTGAATGAATTCTAAGATGTCTTTTGTAAGTTGATCAGGAACATCAGTAAGCGGTGAATGACCACAGTTTTCATACACAATATGTTTTGATTGTTTTTCAAGTGCTTTCACATTTTCTAAAACCATATACTCTGGAACAGTGATATCTTTTTTACCCCATGTATGTAGAACTGGACATTTCACTAGATGGATATTATTCATTCCTTGATTGTAGAAATTATGTTGATTAGACATATTAAAATTAGCAAGTGCCCAATCGGCATCAATCAAACTCTTTTGTTTCAATGCTTCAGTCATCCATAATTTCATATCAGATTCATTTGGTTTATTTACCGTGTAAACAGTTAAATCATAAACATAACTCATCGTATGGATATCGTTATTTTTTTGAGCCATCAAAAGTGGAATCACTTGTACTGGATCTGTACCAAGTTCTTCAGGAGATTGATAAATTTCGCCGATTTTCATTTGTCCTTTTTCATCTTTCTTAAACACTGGATAGCCTTTATGTGATGCTGAGTTGATTAGAATGAGTTTTTTGATCATGTTTGGATAGGCTGCAGCAAACTCTAGTGCAACTCCACCACCCAGTGACCATCCCGCGATATTTGCAGTTTTAAGACCTTTTTCATCCATGAATGATTTGATATCATCTGCCAAATCTTTTAATGATTTAATGCGTTTGTGGTAGCTAGAATCGCCAAATCCGCGCATGTCAGGTGCCAAGACATGCAAATCTTTTGGCAAGCGTTCAAATAATGGTGAATAATGTAATGATGAGGAAAAATTACCATGAATTAAAATAAGAGCTTCTTTACCTGATCCCAATTCAACATACGCATATGTTTCACCATTATTCAGTTTAATCGTTTTCTTTTCCATCTCTAGATTCCTCCTATATCGTGAATGTTGTATCTTTGGTATTGATAAATCCAAGTACAAGCGTCATAAATAACAAAGGTTTTTCGTACATGGATGCATGACCAACACCTGGTAATATGACGAGTTCTGAACCTTTAATGAACTCGTGTAATTGTTTTTGATTTGAAATGGGTGTTAAATAATCTTCATCTGCAGCAATAATTAAGGTTGGTGAACTAATTTTAGATAGTCCTTCACGTGCATCAAAATGCTCTGCAGAATTGGTTAATCTTTCCATTTGATCCAAAAATACTGGATTTGAAAAAATTGGTAATAAAATTTGTTCTCTTTTTTTCATCCAATCCAATCTTTTCTCATAAAATGATGGAGAATAAATGACAGGAATGGTTGCTTTATAATAAGTTGATCCATCTCTTGTACGTCCTATTTGATTCCATTGATGACCTATCTCTTTAAGCCATGGTGATGTATAAGGCGTGGTATTAAATAAAACGAGACGAGACACTAAATTAGGATATTTAATCGCAAACGATATCGCGACTTCTCCACCATATGAAATACCGACGATATTAATTTTTTCGAGTTTAAGCTCAATCAATAGTTGATAGATGAGATCGACTTGTATCGATTGGTCATAAGTTTGACCCACAAGGCGATCAGATTGACCTTGATCAAGAAAATCAAGCCGAATGAGCATATTATTCTCAGTAAAGCTTTCAACAAATGGTTCCCAACTCCGAGTTGACATCATAATCCCATTCAAGATTAAAATGGGCTTACCTGATCCTTTAACATCATAAAACACCTGATGATTTTGATAAGAAAATGTACTCATCTCATTCACCAATAAAGCCTAGCTTAACGGCTTCTTTTCTTAACTCATCACGGAATTTTGGATGCGCAATACTAATTAAAAGTTCAACACGTTCAGCAACAGATGTTCCTCTGAGTGATACACCACCAAATTCCGTTACAACGTAATCGACATCAGCGCGTGAGAGCGTGACGGCTGCCCCTGGTTTTAATGTCGGAACAATTTTTGAAATTTCTTCTCGTTCTCCTGTTTCAGGATTTTTAGCGTTTGCTGTTGAGTAAAGTGTAATAAAACTCATACCATTCTTAGAATTTTGAGCACCAATTGCTGTATCTGCTTGTCCACCAGTTCCAGAAAATTGTTTATGTCCAATCGACTCAGATGCAACTTGTCCTGTTAAATCAACTTCAATGGTTGTATTAATGGACACTTGATTGTCATTTAAACCAATAATTGCTGGATCATTGACATAGTTACCATTTAAAATTTGAACTGATGGATTGTTATCAATAAAATCATACAGTTCTTGGGTTCCTAAAGCAAAACAGCACACGTGTTTACCGACATGCGTCTTTTTCTTTTTACCATTGGCTGCACCTGCTTTGACTAGATGCATCAAGCCAGTCGTAAACATTTCAGTATGAATTCCTAAATCTTTTTTATCCAGTAGTGCATGTGCAACCGCATTTGGAATACCACCAATTCCAAGTTGTAATGTGGAACCGTCTTTAATCTTACTCGCTATAAAATTACCAATCGCTAAATCTTTTTCATTCGGAACTGCATCAGGTAAAACCGGTGGCATATAATCGGCATGAACAATATAATCAATTTCACTTTCGTGAATTTCTAAATCTCCAAATGTCCGAGGGAAATTTGGATTAACTTCTAAAATGACTGTATCAGCAAGTGCGATGGCTTCTTTTTCATACACGTTCGAAAGTGAAAGTGAAAGATATCCATGCTTATCAGGAGGTGTTGCTGTACCAACATAGATGTTAGGACTTGCATGCATGAAACGTTTACGACCAGCTAAGTGTAGATGGTTAGGGATAAAACTAATATTCCCATTTTCATGCACTTTTCTCAAGTTTGCAGCATAAAACCAGCTGTCAAGTGAAAATGAAGATTTATAAACGGCATTCATAAAGAAATCACCATTTTCAATTGGTAAACAGTTTGTCACTTTGACTCCCTTTACTTGATCTGCGATTTCATGTAGAGCTTTGATAAACAACTTAGGTTCAGCACCTGCCATACCTAAAACAACGGTATCGTTTGATTTTACTAAACGAATCGCTTCTTGTGTCGTGATTATTTTTGGTTTTTTCATGTTAGCCTCTCTTTTGCTTTAAAAGTAATGAGGGGAGAGTTTCCCCTCCCCTACCTACTTAGTAATGTTAAATTATTTTGCTTGAATTTCTACAAGTTCTTCGATATCTCTAACTTTTGCCCAAGTTGGAGTTCCACTTGATAAATCAAGTTTAAGTAATGCCATAGACGCAATACCCCAACGTTTACCACCTGTGAAATCAACAGTACCTGCCATTGGAACGTTTAGTGCTTCAGATTCCATAGCTTTAATGTATGATTCCCAAGTTAATTCGTTTGCTCCAACACGTTGTAAGCCTTTAACAAAGATGTCTGCTGCAATAAATCCTGCCATTGAGAAAGCATTCGCTGCATATTGAGGATAGCCTTGTTCTGACATCACAGTTGCAAAGAACCAGTAATCAGCTGAGAAACCGGCAAAACCTTCAGGATCAACGATATCAACCCACGCATTTGCATACATTGGGAATTGATAATTCACCGTTGGATCCACTGAAGTTGCATCTGCGTTAACATAGGATGTAAAGACAGGAACTGTTAAACCAATACGTTGCATTGCATTCACTGCTGCTTTAAATGGTGCTTGGTTTGATGCAAGAATAACGGCTTGAACACCATTACTGATGAGATCAAGAATCGCTGTATTCAATGCGGCAGAATCTGCTGCTGAGAATGAACGATAAACCATATTTCTTGTTCTTCCTTCAACTGCTGCTTGTGCTTCAATACCTTCTTTAATGGATAGGCCATCAAGAGTTGCTGTATATAAAACACCAACCTTAGCTGTAGAAGAAATCTTTTGATTTTGGTTTGGGCCATATAATGATTCGTTTAATGCACGAGCAGTCATAATACGTCCATCAGTCTTATAAATTGGTTGAACTGCCATCACTGGATTAAGTGGTGATTCTTGGAAATATAATCCGTTGACACCAGTTGCTGCATAAACCATTGGAACACCAGTTTCTTGGATATAACCTAAAGTTGCATCCACAGTGTTTGTACCAAAGTGACCAACTAATGCGAAAATCTTATCTTCTTCAACTAAACGCTTCGTATAAGTTAGACCAACAGATCCAACAAATCCGTCATCATAGCTGACAAACTTAAGTTGACGACCATTGACTCCACCTTGTGCATTAATCATCTTGAAATAAGCGTCGATTGCTGCATTAAATGGAACACCAACTGCGGCAAAAGGTCCAGATACAGCGGCTGTATTCCCTACAACGATTTCATTTGCAGTAACACCTTGTACGATTGTATTACGTACTGTGTATGGGAATGTTGCTGTTTTACCTTCAAATGTTACAGTTGCAACACCATCAAGTTTAATTGCTGATGAAACAAATCCTGTTAAATCATAGGAAGTGACATTTTCTTTGTCTCCTGTTGAGTAAACAGCTTCTACAACTAATCCTTCAGCTACAAATGTTTCGCCTACTTTATAATTTTGCTTATTTGGTAGTGAAGTAAGTGAGATTTGAATCAATTCTCTATCTGCATTTGGGTCGAATACTAAGGCTGATAATGTCACTTGTTTTCCACCAAAGGAAATGGTGACTGTCTTAGATCCAGGTACAGTAGAACTGAATCCGGAAACTTGTAATTCACTTGCAGTTAAAATTTTTTCTGTTCCATCAGAATAAATCGCTTTAACTTGTAAACCTGCTGTGCTAAATGCTTCATTTAATTGATACTCAGTCTTTGATGGTTGAGTTACAATTTGAAGACTTGTCACTGTAGCTTCTTCAACTGGTGGTTCTTCAGTTGGTCCGCAAGCTGCGAGTCCAAAAAGTCCAAGAACGACAAGTGCTAATAATAATACTCTTTTCATATTTTCTCCTTCATTTTTGCCATTTGGCATATTGTTATACTGTTTTCACAGTTTTAAACCTATTTTTTTGAACCTAAGTAAGCATGGATGAGTTCTTCATCTTCGAGAAGTGCTTGCCCAGTACCTTCTTTTTTAACATGTCCTAATTCCATTAAATACCCATAATCTGCGATTTTCAATGTTTGATACGCATTTTGTTCAACGATAAGGACGGTTGTGCCTCTTTTTTTAATTTCAGTGACAATATTGAAGATATCACGAACAATTAATGGTGCGAGCCCAAGTGAGGGTTCATCGAGTAATAATAATTTTGGTTTACCCATTAATGCTCTTCCAATCGCTAACATTTGTTGCTCTCCACCTGATAAGGTTGATGCTTGTTGTTTTCTGCGTTCGCCAAGGATTGGGAAATATTGATACACTTCTTTTAAGAGTTGATTCACTTGTTTTTGAACTGAAATTTTCTTTTTAAATTCTTGTCCATCTATGATTTCCGTAATGATTTCTGGTTTTAGAGCATAAGCACCGACTCTAAGATTTTCTTCAACGGTTAATCCATAAAATAAGAGGCGACCCTCTGGAGATTGTAAAATTCCTTTTTGTGCAATGACATGTGGGTCCTTATTAGTAATATTTTCACTTTCAAATAAAATGGATCCAGATTTTACACGGGTTGCTCCAGATATGCTACGGATAAGGGAAGATTTGCCAGCACCATTGGCGCCAAGTATGGCAACTATTTTACCTTCATCGACATGAATATTAATTCCTTTAACTGCCCTGATTATACCATAATCAATCACTAAATCTTTAATTTCTATTAGTGCCATATTATTCGCCTCCTAAGTAAGCTTCTTGGACGGCTTTATTATTTTGAATTTCAACAGGTTTACCTACCGTAAGCATTTTTCCAAAATTAATTGCACAGATGGTGTCACAGAGACTCATAACAAGTCCCATGTCATGTTCAACTAAGAATATGGTTGTATTATATTCTTTTTGTATAGTCTTAATAGTTTCTGCAAGTGCCGCGGTTTCTGCTTCATTCAAACCAGCTGCAGGTTCGTCTAGAATGATTAAATTAGGATTCGTCATTAATGTACGCGCAAGTTCTATTTTCTTTAATACCCCATAAGGTAATCCAACAGGATAAAAATACATATATGTTGATAAACCTAGGTCAGCTAATATTTTTTCTGCACGTTTTTTTAGGATTGCTTCTTCTCGTTTATAGGCTAAAGTTTGGAATGAATGAGAGAAGAAATTTGAGCGATATAAACTATGGGCACCAACGAGCATATTGTCTAAGATGGATAATTCCCAGATAAGCTCAACATTTTGGAATGTTCGAACAATTCCTTGTTTGATGACATTATGAACTTTAAAGTCGTTAAGAGAAACAATATCATTTAATCGATTTCGATACCAAATATTTCCTTCATTTGCTTTATAAAACTGTGTGATACAGTTAAATACGGTGGTCTTCCCTGCACCATTTGGTCCAATGAGACCAAATATTTCACCTTTTTTGACATCTACGGATAGATTATCAACAGCTTTTAGACCTCCAAATTGCATAGTCAAATTGCGAATTGATAAGATTGTATCTGGTTCCATGTCAAATCGTTCTTTTTCTTGTTGTGTTAATGCTTTAATTTTTTGATGCTTTATTTCAAGTATTGACTTTATTTTTTGAACTTCAATTTCTGTTTTATGCGTTAATTTATCCAACTTCAATAAATTACTTTCCTTAAAATTCTCATTATATGATTCTATGTTTTTCTTGACGTCAAATTTTAATTGTTCGTAATCTAATTTATTTAGTTTAATCTCATGCGCTTCATAATTTCTGCTCGCATATGTTTTTCTAAGTTGTTCAATTTTCTCATCAAGTGATTTTTGAATGTTTTGGATCTTTTCTTGTGCACCTGATTTTAACGTGTTTTGAGTCTGTTCATCTTTACCTTCTAATTGACGGGAGAGTTTAGCACGCACAACACGTTTTTTTAAATCTGCACGCTTTTTTAACTTATTTTCTTGATCATGTGTCCGGTAATCAATGTAATCTTGATTCGATAAAGTTTTGATTTCGGCTTCTAAAAGTTGTTGATTAAAACTGTTTTGAATTTTTAGGCTTCCCTTTTCACGATTTTTTATCAATCGTTCCTTATAGATTTCTAAATAATCCTCTTTCAATGACATTTGATATTCGAGTTTAAAGATTGATTTTTCAAGAAGGATTTTCTTTATGCTATTAATTAGATTTGCCATAACGATACTCCTTCCACCCATTAATCAATTTCATCGAAGTTTTGATGATAAAACTGCGAATGTCTGTAAATAATTTGATGACACCGCCCGGATAAAACATGACAACAAATATGATGAGAGCTCCACTAAACATTAAGTGTGCATTGCTATATTTCATGAAGAATGGAATGCCTGATAATACAATATCTTTTAATCCAAATACGATGAAAGCACCAACTAGAACTCCCCAAATATTTTTGGTTCCTCCGATAACAACTGCAGCTAAGATGTTTAATGATAAATCAATACCCCAGTCTGCTGGATAACTTGATGTAATTCGAATCATATTGAGCATCCCACCTATCATCGCGAATAAGGTTGCGATTAAGAAAGCCATCAAGCGATATTTTAATATGCTGATACCCATTGCTTGAGCAGCGGACGTACTATTTTTAATCGATAGCATTGCTCTTCCTGTTGGGCTATTAATAATGTTGATAATCCAAAGCATTGAAATGATAGTGAGAACCACAATAACATAATACATGGGGTTATAGATTTGAGTGTTCGAACTATTTAATCCTAAGAATCTGATACCTTCATTAATTCTCATGCCTAATGCGCCACCAGTTAGTGGTGAGTTTAGGAAGAAATTTCTTAAGATTTCAGCTAACCCAAGAGTAACAATCGCTAAATACATACCTTCAATTCGTAAAGAGATAATCCCAACAATCGTCCCTAAACCTAATGAAATGACAATCCCAATAATAAATCCGATTTCTGTGGGGACTCCTTGAGATTGGTATAAATACCCAATTAAATAAGTTCCAAGCCCCATGAAGCCTGCAGTTCCTAAAGATGCAAGACCTGTGTATCCAAGTAATAAGGTAAATCCAAGTGCAACGATGTAGCGTGTAAGCACTGGGCTTAAAAAATTTAAAATTGATGGTCGAATAATACCCGTGGATCCAATCAATTGTAATAATATGAGAAATACGCCTAGTATAAATACTGAGAAAAACGGATGTTTAATAAAGTGTTTGTATCGCGTATTTATTGTATGTTTTTTTATGATTTTTTCGTGTTCAAGTTTCATGGCTACACCTTCTTTGCAATCTTCTTACCAAATAAACCGATTGGTTTAATTAAGATGACGATTAAAATAATGATGTATACAAAAATTTTATAATATACACCTAAACTTCCATCACCAATTTGATAAGAAATCATAAACGAAATTGTGTTCATCAACGGGATGAGAATTGCACCAACGATTGGTCCAAAGAATGTGGAGAAACCTCCAAGTATCGCAGCTAGGAAGCCATTGACTTGCATTTCTGTCATCATGTATGAAGAAACCGTTTGATTGGTTGCATACATGAGTGCACCTAAAGAACCCAGTGCGCTGGCAATCCCCCAACTCATTGCTGTGATAAATTTCGTATTGACACCCATCATGCCAGCAACTTTTTCATTTGCAGCTGTTGAACGAACACCTAATCCCCATTTGGTATATTTTAATGCAATAAATATAATCGATATAACGATGGTTGAAACCACAATGGAATAAATATGGTTATGTTGAATAATCATATTCCGATCACCAACTGCAACAATCGATACTCCCTTAAAGAAATAAGGAATGGATGGCATGTTTAATTCTGCGTTGAAGAAAAGCGTTGGTAATAACCCCATTAAGAACAAGACAACACCCATCGTAATCATTTGTTTCGTTAGAATTGTGGTAAATTTTGATTTACGAATAATCATGGTATCAATAAAGATACCGAGTAAAAACCCAACCGAAATCCCAGCAATAAATGAAATTAAAGTCATGATGAAAACATTTCCTTCAGGATTATTTTGTAACAAATAATTGTTATAAAAAATTGTCGTTACATAGGCAGCACTTGATGAAATCATCCCTTGCGCAAAGTTTGTCGTAAATGAGGTTCTAAAAATCAAAACAATCCCAAGTGTCACCAGAGCAAGTGATGCAGCATCTGCAAACGCAGGAATTAAACGATTCAAAATATCAATAAATCCCATATTTTACCCCCATTGAATAATATTTGCTGCCCAAACATAACCAATGCCTGCAGCTAACATGCACACAACTGTGCCATCTTTCACTTGTCCACTTTGTAGCGCAAGATGTAAAGATAAGATTTGATCAATTTGACCAATATGACCATAATTTTCTAGATAAATCGATTGGTCTTCACGTAAATTAAGTTCTTGAAGCATTGCAATGTGTCCAGAGCGCTTCATGTGAAGGATGTCTAAATATCCAATGTCTTTTCGTATCATATGTGATTTTCGAAGGGATTCATCAATACAACGATACCAATTATTCATCGAAACTTCATTGAGACGATCCTTCATTTTCTGCGCATCCATCAATCTGAGTGATTTTTTGGATTCATCAAGATTAGCCAGTGAGAGCGGGTTACATTGTCCGCCGATCTCAACGCCAGCTGTTCTAGATAATGATCCGTCACCAATCATATGTGATCCAAGTAATAAGTTTTTACCGTAATTCTTCTTCAAGATAATTGCCCCACCACCAGCTGCGAGATCATACATCATGGACATCGATTTATCAGTATAATCGACAAAGTCGCCATTTCGATAACCACCAACGACCATAATCACATGGATTTCGTCGTCAGCAATCAGCATATCTTTGGCCATTTTCATCGCTGTAACAGTTGTACAACAACGATTTTGGACATCGATTCCCCATGCATTAACCGCGCCAATACGGTCTTGAATGTAGAGTGCTGATGTTGTTAAAGGATATTCTTTCCATTCTTCCGTAATGGATAAAATGACATCAATTTCTTTTGGGTCGAGTCCTGTATTTTTTAGTGCATCGAGTGCAGCAAGTGCTCCCATTTCTTGAGATCCATCGTCTGGGAGTGATACAGGGATTGATTTTTCGATTATCCCAAGTTTTTCAATGACTGCCTGTTCACTCCAAACACCTTGGGTTGCTTCTGAAATCTGTTTAGCCGTCATTCTTCCTTGTGGGATATAAATGCCAGTACCGACAATCCCAACATGATTCTTTTCCATATGGAGTACCTACTTTCGTCAATTAAATGTGTCTTAGAGTCTCATACCACCATTAGCATTAATGGTTTGTCCTGTAATATAAGATGATTCTTCACTTGCTAAGAATAATGCAACATTGGCAATTTCATGAGGTTGTCCTAGACGACCTAACATGGTAAGTTTTGCAAAACCATCAAGTAAATCTTGTGGAATAGTTTTTAAAATGTCAGTCATAATATAACCTGGAGCAATCGCATTTACTCGAACATTTGCACCTTTTCTAGCAAACTCTTTCGCCCATGTCATGGTTAATCCAATCACACCTGCTTTTGTTGCTGCATAATTTGCTTGACCAATATTACCAAATACACCCACAACCGATGAAATATTGATGATGGAACCATAATTATTTTGTTCCATTAAGGGGCCAACATAGCGTGTTAAATTAAACACACCTTTTAAGTTAACATCAATGACAGCGTTCCATTGATCATCAGTCATTTTTCGTGTCATCGCGTCTTTCGTAATCCCTGCATTGTTGACTAAAATATCGATTTTTCCGTATTTTTGAACGATTTCATCAAAGAATACTTTACAGCCTTCAGCATCCGTCACATTAAGTTTATATCCAAATACATTTTTTGCCTCATACTGCAAGTCGCCCATATCTGCAGCGATGACAATCGCACCTTCTTTTGCAAATGTTTCTGCAATTGCTTGTCCTAAACCTTTTGCACCACCTGTGACGACAGCGACTTTATGATCTAATCTTCCCATGATATCCTCCTATTTTACTTTTTTTAATATGATAGCAGTACCCATACCGCCACCAATACATAAGCTTGCAAGACCTAAATTAACATTTGCTTGCTTTTGCATTTCATGTAATAATGTCACGACAATACGATTCCCACTGGCACCTACTGGATGACCTAAAGCAATCGCACCACCATTAAGATTTGTTCTTTCTAAAATCCAATCTTTCGTGACTTTATGTTCATCAACTAATTCTTTAATCACACCAAGTGATTGTGCTGCGAATGCTTCATTAAGTTCAAAAAGCTCAATATCTGACAGTTTTAAATTCGCATGATTTAAGGCTTGACGAATCGCTGGTGTAGGACCTAAACCCATGACAGATGGATCTACACCGCCTTGTCCAATGCCAATGACTTCAGCAATTGGCTTAATGTTGTGTCTCTTAACATAATCTTCACTTGCTAAAATTGTGAAACTGACACCATCATTAATTCCAGATGAACTACCTGCAGTAACTGAACCGTCCTTTTTAAATGCAGGACGAAGTGTACCAAGCTTTTCTAAACTTGTACTGCGATTAATAAATTCATCTTGATCAAAAACGATATCACCTTTACGTGTCTTAATAATGACTGGGGCAATCTCATCTTTGAATTTACCTTCATCTTGAGCTTTCATTGCTTTTTGTTGTGAAGCCCATGCAAAGGCATCTTGTTCTTCACGTGTTAAGCTATATTTCTCAACGATTCTTTCTGCTGTCATGCCCATGTGCTCACCATCGAAAGCATCTGTTAATGCATCATAAAGCATATGGTCACGCATTGTTTGTTCACCCATTTTAACACCTGTTCTGATTTGAGCTGGTACTAAGTAAGGCGCATTACTCATGGATTCAACACCACCTGCAATCACTAGTTGATGTAAACCAAGTGCGATATTGCTATAAGCATTCATCATCGCTTTCATACCAGATCCACATACCATGTTCACACCATAAGCTGGAACAGATGTTGGAATGCCTGAATTAATCGAAATTTGACGAGCGACACCTTGACGAAGTCCTGCTGGTAAAATGTTACCCACTAATACTTCATCAATTTCTTTCACTTGAATTTTAGTTTCATTAAGCAGTTGTCTTAAAACTTGTGAACCAAAATCTGCTGGATGAAGTGGAGCAAGTGTCCCCATAAATGAACCAATTGCACTTCTTTTTGCACCAATGACATAAACCTTATTCATTTTTATACCTCTTTCTAAAAGCGTTTTCATTATTTTTATAAAAATTTTACATGAAATAAAAACGAGGGATTAACCAAAAAAGTCGCTTATACATCATGTAACCTATTATCAAAACTTGAATAATTATTCATAATACGTTTTAATTCTATCATACCCATGATTCGATGTCAATAAANNCGGGCGTTTGACAGTTAAATAGTAAAATACATCCAAAAACAAGGATTTATATACTTCAGTATATGGATCTTTTTATTTTGTCAACTTTTTTTCATTTATATGTAGCGTATTGTAGCTAAATATGTTATAATACATTTAGATTCGCATAAAACAGGGGTTGCAGAGATGAAAATTGTTAAATATAAGCTTA
>DITP01000025.1 GCA_002422135.1 Acholeplasmataceae bacterium UBA6181 | reverse complement strand
TACTATCTAAATTACCTGTTGGTTCATCTGCAATGATAATCTTAGGATTTTTAACAAGTGCTCTTGCAATCGCTACCCTTTGCTGTTGTCCACCAGACAATTGAAGTGCTTTCTTTTTTCTAAATGGGTACATGTTCACTGCACGGAGCACGTAGTGAACACGTTTTTCGATATACTCTTTATCTTTAATACCTAACATTTTTAAGACAAATGCGATATTATCAAATACGGAAAGTTCTGGCAGTAAATTATAGTTTTGAAAAATATATCCGATGTGTTTATTCCGAATTTCATCCCATTTTTGAGCATCATATTTTTCAATTTCTTGTTCATCAATCACAATCTTTCCAGAATGAATCGAATCTAGCCCACCAATCACATTAAGTAATGTCGTTTTACCCGAGCCTGAAGCACCCAATAATACAACTAAACCCTTACTAGGGAAATCAAGACTAATGTCATTAAGGACATGGATTTCATTCTTTTTTCTTCGATTAAAGAACTTGTCAACGTGTTTTACTGAAATCACGACTTATTCCCCCTTACTTGCTGAAAGTGTCTCAATAACGGTTTGCTTGAACACTTTCTTATTGAATCTTAGGCCTAACCACAGACCAAAGAGTACAAATGCAATCATTAAAATTAAATAATCTTGAATCTCCATATATGGGAGTGTCTTTTGAATCATCGGAATGCTTGAACTTAATAAATTTAAAATAAGTAATGTTAAAACAAAGCCAACAACAGCCATGAAAATTTGTTCGATTACCACAAGTTTCGCTAATGATGTTTGGTTTGCTCCAATCGATCGATAGATTGCAAAATCTTTCTTTCGAGCATTCATCACATTTCTTGTCACTGCATGAACAATTGCATACAAGAATAAACCAAATAAAGAGAGTAATACAATGGCTAATAAGCCAGACAAGAAAACTAAAACTTCACGCATGGGTGATGAAATATTTGCTGGATAATAAACTTTATAAATCTCTGAATCAACCATTTGGATGATGCGATTCCCGTGATTTAACCCAGATACAGAGAGTGAAAGTAAATTACGTTCAGGCAACATATACTCAAACTCAACTTCAAGCATAAATTCTTCGACGAGGTTATCATAAATTTTTTGATCCATTGAAACACGTTTATAATATTCGTTCTCAAAGTTTTCATAAACAATGATTGAAATATCTGTCAAAGTTTTCGTTAATTTTACTCCAGTTGATGAGAAGGTTCTAACTTCAATTGTTTGATTTTCAATTCTTGTGGGTTCACCCGTACCATAAAAGACAATATCTGCTTGAATCGCATCATATGATCTTTCAACATACACGGATTCCCCTTCAAAATCAAATGACATTTGGTAAGAAATCGAACTTCTAGTATTTTCGTATCTTGAAATATCAAGCTGTTCTTCAATCTCTAAATCTTGTTTTAAGTATGCATCTGAAAAATAGATGATGTTTCGATCTTGGTTGTCAATGCCCACAACTTTAAACGTACCAAAACTGATGTTGTCGTTTTCTCGATAATAATAGCCATTAAAGAGTTCAATCGTATCGCCAACGTTGAAACTTTGCCAATGTGAGCTAATCACCACTTCATCGATTGCTACAGGAAGTCTTCCAGTAATTTCTAGTTCAGATAATGCAATTGCACTATCTGTACCTTCGATATAACCAAAACTATATTCATTGGAGCCTTTAATGTTGAGTTCCATTTCGTTGTAGAAAAGGCTACCATGCTCATAAACTTCTTTTACAACGCTTAATGCTTTAAAATCATTGATCTCAGATTCTGAAAATTCAGATCCATCTCTTTTTTCAATTAAAACTCTTGTTTCAGGGACATTTGGAAAAATCTGCGATTGTTCCAAACCTTCTTCACGAATATTTTTCATCTGGTCAGTATAGACTAATGTAAAAACTGAAATCACTAGAATTTGCATAATTAATAGAAATAGACTTTTCTTTGGTGTGGAAAACATATTTCTTACTGCAAATCTTATCAAAGTCCTAAAACTCGTTTTTTTGAGTTCTACAGGACTTATTTGAGTTGGTACTACGTGATCATGCAATACTTTATCTTCAACCACTTCACCATCATGCATCTTGATTTTACGTGTCGCATAATTTTTTACTTGATCATAATCATGCGTCACGACAATGACAAGCTTCCCTTCACTGATGTCATGAAGTAGCTTCATGATTTGAGTTGCAGATTGGCTATCTAAATTACCTGTTGGTTCGTCAGCAACAATCACAGGACAATCTTTAGCAAGTGCTCTCGCGATCACTGCACGTTGTTTTTGACCTCCAGAAAGTTTTGAAGCTTTATGATGCCGGTGTGATGTTAAACCAACTTTATCGATTAATTCAAACGCCCGTTTTTTTCGATCTTTTTTGGGATATCCTTGAATTTCTAATGCCAGCATTACATTTTGATACACCGTATATGAATCAATGATGTTATAGTTTTGAAAAACAAAGCCAATATAAGCTCCTCGATACCGTTCCCAATCCGCGATGGTATAATGCGATGTCTCTTCATCAAGTAAATAGAGTTCACCTTCTTCATATCCATCTAGTCCACTGATGACATTAAGAAGAGTGGATTTCCCACTTCCGGATTCACCTGTTACAGCAACAAATTCTCCTAAATCAAAAGAAAGGGAAATCTTTTTCATCCCAACCGATACGGTTTCATCTGATTTATAATATTTACTAACTTGATCTAAGCGAATAATGCTCATCATTGATTCCTTTCTAACCACAAGATTAATTCTTCCGGTCGATCAATTAAGTCTTTTGCTCCTGCATGAATAAGTTCTTCTCGATTACGAAATCCCCACGTGACACCAATGACTTTTAAGTCTGCATTCTTTGCAGTTTCAATATCAACTTCTGAGTCTCCAATAAAGATAACATCATCTTTTTTAAGGTTTAATTCATCGAGAATGTGATAAATCATGTCTGGTGCAGGTTTAATGGGTATGCCTTTTCTTTCACCCATCGCATCATCAAATAAACCTTTAAACATTCCTTGATTTAAATCTGATACCAAATGTTGGAACTTATTCGATACGACCGCTAAGATGTATCCTCGTTGTTTTAACTCAATTAAGAGTTCAATGATACCTTCGTAAGGTCTAGTTTTAATCGCACTATGTTCATTGTAATATGATTGGTAAAGATGAAAAACTTCGGATATTTGGTCTTCAGTCAAGCCTTTAGGAACTAATCGATCAACTAAATTTCTTCCACCGTTACCTAAGGCTTTTTTTACGATATCTATATCATGTGTTGGATAATTATAGATATTTAATGCATAGTTAATGCTATCAGCAATATCCTCGATGGTATTTAAGATTGTTCCATCCATATCGAATATAATTCCTTTAAGTTTTTTCATATGCCTACCTCTTCATCTGTCATTTTCTTCATTATACCATTATTCAAAATCAACTGCTTATACGTGCAAATAAAAAACACTCTTTAGAGAGTGTTATAAGAATAGCATTCCTAAGATGGCACCAATGATGATTACAATCCAGGGTTTCTTTCTAAATAAGTAAAACAAGATTGATAATACGACCGTAAGTCCAAGTACTTTGAAATCAAATGACTCAATGCCATCGGGTATGTATACTCGAAGTCCGATATTCACTGTTGCATACAATATTAATCCAATAACTGCAGCTTTTAAATATAAAAACCAAAAAACGACTAACAAACTATTTCGATACTTGATAATCACTTTGGCTAATAAGGATACAATCAAAAATGAAGGTAATATGAATGATGTTGTTGTTAAAATAGCTCCAATGATTCCATATAATTCATAACCAACATAAGTCGCAACATTAATACCGATTGGACCTGGTGTCGATTCAGCAATCGCAATGATGACATGGAAAAACTCTTCAGTAATCAACCCTCTTTCAACAATCTGTTGTTGAATGAGAGGGATAGCTACCATTCCTCCACCAATGGTGAATAGTCCTATATAGAAAAAGATAAACATGATTTCAATCATTGGTCTGCCCTCTTTCTATATAAGATGAAAGCATGAATTGTTCCAATCACAAATGCGCTTAATAATGCTAATATCGTTGATACATTAAGGAAGAAAACAACTGCAAAAACGAGGATGGCATAGAACAATAGAAAATAGTTTTTAATTGCTTTGACACCTAATGTGATTACAGCATATCCTAATAAAATAACAACGACAATTAAAATGCCTTTAAGCGCACTTACCACTAGTGGAATCTCTAAAAATGTTTTTGAAAACATTGCAATCAATGTAATAACAATTACAGAAGGTAATGCGACACCTAAAACAGAGGCTAAAGAACCTTTTCTACCTCTTAAGTGATTTCCAACCAGTGTTGCGATGTTAATCGCAATCATCCCTGGAGCTACCTGTGATACAGCAATATAATCAGCTAAGACATCTTCTTCAATCCAGCCTTTATCGACAATATCACGTTTAATAATTGGAATCATGGCTAATCCACCACCAAAGGTAAATAAACCAATCTTGAAAAATGTGATAAAAATTTGAAATAAACTTACCATAATATTGACCTCAACAAATTATATTATACATAAATTCACATAAAAATGAAATGATAACTTAGTAATTTTTATGTATTTACATTTCATGTATTTTGATGTATGATAATGACGCTGGGGATGTTTTTGGATTCGTCACGGCACAGAGATACGTGTAAGCATGCCATGGTTGCTCATGTAAAAAAGCCGAGGTTATAATAACCGGAAACCAAACTTTTAGTTTCGCTGCCTAAGAAAAGGTGCGAGCCAATTCTGAATTTACTTACGGTTCTGATGCGGCCCAATTTAGTAAGTTATATCGATTAATGATCCTAGCTTAATCGACGAACCACATAGGATAGTGTGTATATCATTTGTTCATCTCGGTATACATGTGAAATCATAGATTGAACTAAGCATGTAGAAACCATTTATTGAAGTGTCTTGCACAGGGGTTCAAATCCCCTCATCTCCACCAATCTTTGTTGAATTGCCTCCAATAATTTGGGGGAAAATATAAAAAATGATGATGAATTTAAAGAACATTGTTCATTTTTATAGTAATACTGGTAACGGCTCAATGAGCCGTTTTATATTTAACAAGAGGCGTATTTCACATTTCTCTATAAACTTGTTATAATAATAAACATAAAAGGGAGGTTAAATGATGAAAGTTTTAAATCAAGTACATACATTAAGTAATGGGGTTAAATTACCAAAAATCGGTCTTGGAACATGGCAATCAAAAAAAGGTGAGGAAACCTATCAATCTGTGCTTGCAGCATTAAGAAATGGCTATCGCCACATTGATACTGCAGAAGGTTATCAAAATGAATCAAGTGTTGGACAAGCAGTCAGAGATTCTAAGATTCCCCGTGAAGAAATCTTTGTGACTTCTAAACTTGAATCACACATAAAAACTTATGAAGGTGCACTGGAAGCCTTTGAAAAAACACTGGCTGAACTACAATTCGATTATTTGGACTTATTTTTGATTCATGCACCATGGCCATGGAATGAAATGGGTAAAAATTGTGATGAAGGCAACGTTCTAGCTTACAAAGCCATGGAAAAACTATATCAAGAGGGACGTATTCGTGCCATTGGTGTGTCTAACTTTTCACCAAAAGATATTGAAAACATTATTCAGCACTGTGAGGTTGTTCCTCATGTTAATCAAATTGGTTATTTTATTGGTATCGATCAAAGTGAAACCATTAATTATTGCAACCAAAAAAATATCTTCATTGAAGCTTATTCCCCACTTGGTATCGGTTATTTATTGAGTAACAAGGATATTGAAAAAGTCGCTAAAAAATATGATGTCACTTCTGCTCAAATTTGTATCCGTTGGTGTATCCAAAAAGAAACGGCTCCCCTTCCAAAATCGGTTCATGAACATCGAATCATTCAAAATACTGAGGTTGATTTTGAAATTTCAGATGAAGATATGGCATTCTTAGACACGATTAAAGGCGATCCAAGACGTTGGGATTAATTCGATGATTAAATTTGGTGTGATGGGTGCAGGAAATATTGCAACCAAATTTTCTGAAGCACTTCGAGGTATTGGTGGAAATCTTTATGCGATTGCGTCAAGAGATTTAAATAAATCAAAAGCATATCAAAACACTTATGGATTTGAAAAAGCTTATGGCTCTTATGAAGATATGTTAATAGATCCTTTCGTTGACTGTGTCTATATTGCAACCCCGCATGGGCTTCATTTTGAACATATGATGCTCGCTCTAAAATATCATAAACATATCTTATGTGAGAAAGCATTTACACTAAATGAAGGCCAAGCAAAGATTGTTATTAATGAGGCAAACAGTAAAAATCTGTTTGTCATGGAAGCTCTATGGACAAGGTTTTTACCAACCATGATCGAAATTAAACAACTCATATCACAGGGTATCATTGGTGATATTACAAAGATTGAAGCTAACTTTTGTTTCCAAGCTACTCGTGATGATGAGAGTAGATTATTTGCACCTCACTTAGGTGGTGGTGCACTGCTTGATGTTGGCATTTATCCATTGACATTAGCGAATCTTTTCTTAGGCACTCCTCATCGCATAGAAAGTAAATCAGATTTATACCATACTGGCGTGGATTTATCCAATGAAATCACGTTATATTATGATCAAGCAGTTGCTCATTTAAAGTCTTCACTAGGCTATAATTTGCCAATCGAAGGTTTCATTTATGGAACTAAAGGGTATATTCATATCCCAATGTTTATTGGTGCAGAGCGCGCATTCATCTTTGATAATCATCAAAAACTTATTAAGGAAATTGAAAATAAACACATCGTTAATGGTATGGAATATGAAATACTCGAAGTAATAAATTGCCTTGAAAATAATCAAAAAGAAAGTTCTTTGATGCCACGTCATGAAACATTGAACATCCTCCGCCAAATGGATGATATTAAGAAACAGTGGCATTGATATCTGACTACTTATATCAAGTAAAAGATAGCTTAATTTCATCAAATATCTACTAAATAAATTTAAATTGCTCCAAAAGTTACAGAAAAAGGTATGAAATAATATCTCATCTGTAATTTAGGAGTTTTTTAATTTGCTATTTTAAATCATAAATTATGGAATTTATCACATAGATTTACAAACTCATTGATTTATTTTAATAAACTGATAATCTAGTATTATAAACTAGATGGAGAAATTATTATGGATATAGAAATCAAAGATTGGATGAAACGGATTCAAAATATTCACTTACCAAGATATGATGAACTTCCTGTATTATCATTATACTTAGATCAAGTCTTAGAATATGTCAATGAAAACATCGGAATTATCTTTATTAATCAAGATAATAGTAACGGTAATGTATTAACAGCATCCATGATTAATAATTATGTTAAAAACAATATTATGCCTGCTCCTTACAAAAAACGATACTCTAAAGACCATATAGCTTTTATTATTACTATTACAGTTTTAAAACAGATTGGTACACTATCGGATGTGAGTCAAGGCATTAAGCATTTAACTTCTGTTTTAGGAAAGGTAGATGCATATAATGCATTTATTTCCTTTCTTGAAAATGCCCTTAAATCAACAATAATGGAACTTGAGCAAACCCCAGATTTAAGCTATTTTCAAACCCCAGTAGATCTAGACCTATTACCTCTGAAATCGGCAACTATAGCTTTTGCGTCGATTATGATGTCACAATACCTTTTAAAAAAAATACCTAAAGGAGAAATTAAGAAATGATTGAAAAAATTGCAATTCTTGCTGATTCTGGTTCCGACTTGATCTTTGGCAAAAAAGATTTACCACTCTTTATTTTACCGCTAAGAATTATTATTGATGGAAAGGAATATGTCGATAAAAAAGATATTTCGCTCAAAGAAGTTCTTTCAAAACTCGATGATTCAAAAATTACGACATCACTTCCAAGTCCAAAAGACATTATGGACACATTTGACATGATTAAAAATCAAGGTTTTACGCATTTGATTTGTATCCCAATTTCAAAGGGATTAAGTGGAACGATGAATATCATTAATCAAATCGCTCAAGATTACAAGGGTTTAACCACTGAAATCATTGATACGAAAAATATTAGTATGGCTAGTGGATTCAGTTCATTAGAAGCACTAGATATGGTCAAAAACAAGGTGCCTTTTAATCAAATTATTGAAAAAATTAATGAACGCCTCACATTTAAAAAAGTATTTTTC
Source organism: Acholeplasmataceae bacterium UBA6181 (assembly GCA_002422135.1). Classification (GTDB taxonomy): domain Bacteria; phylum Bacillota_I; class Bacilli_A; order Acholeplasmatales; family Acholeplasmataceae; genus UBA6181. The sequence goes on along the minus strand of DITP01000025.1, from coordinate 7,079 downwards.
ACCGTGGATAAGCTTCTTTATTTAAAGCGTGGTGGACGGATAGGTTTAGTAGCTGCTACTGTCGCAGATTTATTAAAGATTAAACCGGTTATTTCATGCAATGAAGCTGGAATTTATTATACAATCAAAAAAGAACGTGGCTATCAACGTGCCGTCAATCAACTGATTGAACAAGTCATGGATTTTGTGAAAGATGCTTCTTCTTATGATGTAGCACTACTCAATAGTGATTCTAAACTTGATTTAAAATCTTTTGAAAAAGAACTAAAATCTAAACTGCCAAGTATTCGCAATTTTACGTTATCAACCATAACTCCAGCTCTTGCTATTCATACAGGACCTGAAGCATTAGGAATTGCTGTATCAATTAATTAACCAAAAAAAGAACTGACAATCTTGCGTCAGTTCTTTTCTTTATCTTTGCTAAATAAAAATATAAGAAACATCAATGATGCTAAGGCAATAAATAAAGTTTGCATTGAGTACTCAGCAAGTAAACCAATTAAAGGTGCAGATATCGCAATCATAATCGACGCCATTTGCGCTTCAATACTTAAGACGGTCGCTCGTTTATCATCAATCGTAGCCTCACCTATGACATCAATCATAATTGGTTTTCTAATATTCATGATGACATATAGAACAATAAAGACCCCAAAGACAGTGATAAGTGATGATAACATAAAACTTAAAATGAGTAATACAATACTTGTAATGAACCACATCCATTTAATCAGTGTTTTATGACTACCTAAATTTTGTACAAGATGAGCATTTCGCGAAGAAATGGCTGAGATGAAATAAATGATCGTGTAAATGATCCCAATATAAATCGTTTTATGTTGGTCATTGTCTAGAGAAGAAAATACAATAATGGAACCCGTGATTGCTAAAATCAGTGGTTGAATATAATCTTTAATGGCTTTAAAAAATGCTTGATACATGCTACTGTTAAATACTGCATTTCTAACTTTTTGATCTTTAAATGTATAAGTTATACCTTCAATATTTGACTTAATAAATGATTTTATAGAAAAATTATGATCACGTTTTTCATTAAGATAGCTTGGATAAGTTAAAATCATAAGTAAATCGATCACATATGGAATGATGGCAATTAAAAATAAATATCGAATTTCAGGTAACCATAAAACTAACCCAATCGAAACTAAACTCGCTATCATTGACCCAATGAGTGAGTAAGACCGTGTTAACCCATAAATTCTTGTTTTAGACTCTTTAAGTCCGTGCCGGTCCATATAAGTCATGATCATTGCTTTATGAGTGCCTGACCTAAACGCCTCACCTAAAGCAAATAACGCCATTGCAAATACAAAACCTACAAAACTCGTTGCATAAAAAAATAAGATAAAAGATGCAATATAGAACATGAAACAATAAACTAGTTCTGTTTTTTTACCATATCTGTCAGCGATAACACCTGATGGGATTTCAAAAATATAGATAATAATTTCACGTATGGAAAATAAGATACCAATATAAAACAAATTTAATGATTGTTGCAAAAAAAAGATGATCAAAAAAGGTTCAAAAAATCTTAAATTTTTTAAAAGTCCGTAGAGACTAAATTTCGTTATTTGTAATTGATGCTTTTTTTCGAACACAATATATCACCTTTTATTTAAAGAATCATTACACTGATTATACCTATATTATTAAATAAATAAAAGATGGCACTTAATTTAATGCCATCAAAAAGATAATTTTATATGATAAAACTATTTAAGTTCAATGCCCTCATCGATAATTTTAATCATGATTTCAGCAAACAAAAATACGATAACTCCTCCCACAAGTGGAATCATCCCAACAAATATGACACCAGGTGCATCATCTGCGTTAGCAAGTAAATAGAAAAATGGGAGTGCTATCAAATAGAGAATACCAAATATTAAACCGTACCATTTTATTTTTTCAAGAAAACGGATTGAAGTATTTGAAAATATCCATTGTTTCTCAATTAAACTTAAAAATTTATTAGTTTGGTAAAAAGCCATATAAATTAATACTGTTGATAGATAAATTGCAATGACAATTGGATATAATATATAACCATAAATAGGATTAATTGGATCTTGGATTAATGAGATTATACCGATAACACTTAGTGAAAACACCGCAATTGTAATAAGTAATAGAACAATTTTAAATAGAATAATCGTATATTTCTTCATGAGCTACCTCTTCTATGATTTATACTTCATATTATCATGTCTTTACTAGATTTAAATTAATAATTTTTCTGTATATAATTTTAAAATTACTTCCTGTTTGTGAAATACTAAACTATATTGAAATTTGTCTTAATGAAGCATATAATAAAAATCAGAAATGGGGTGTATTATACATGAAACATGTCATATCTTTATTCCTTTTAGGATTTCTTTGTTTAGGATTAATGGGTTGTGGAAATGTTCAAGATCTTTACAATGAAGTTTATGTCACAGTTTACAATGACCAAATTGTTTATTATGTGATACCTGGTGATGGTGAAGCTACACTTAGCCAAAACCAGATGGATGAACAAGAAAATGTCTTTATCTATATTTATAATGCTGAAGATTTTGAATCTTTTTCATTTGATAACTTCTTTTCTCCACTTTTTGAACGTTTACTATACAAAGATGTAAAAACCGGAAGATTTTACATATTAAATAACGATGAAATCGACACCTTGATTTATGAACACTCCATTAATTATGATACTTGGAAAGAAATTCAAAATAACTAAAAAAATCAGGAACCAATCGGTTCCTATTTTTTTGCAATTTTTATAAGACTAAGAAATTGTGTTCAAAGAAATAATCTAAGAGTGTTTTCCGAGTAATGATACCAATAAACTTACCGTTTTGATCAATAATTGGGACAAAGTTTTCATGCGATGCTTTTGATAATAATGTTGGCATTAAACTATCTACACTCACCGGATCATAATCACGATGTCTTGTTACTTCATAAACAAAATGTTTTTTTAGTTCGTCAGGGTTTAAACATTCGGCATGACCTAATATGAATTGTAAGATGTCACCTTCAGTCAGTGTGCCAATATAAGCTTGATTGTGATTAATGACTGGAATTGACGTATAACGATGTTTTGTCAAGACTTCAAGTGCTTCTGCTAAATTTTGATCATCATAAACTAATGTAATTTCATAAAATGGTTTTAGAAAGGACTGAATATTCATATTTAATTTCTCCTTCATTATATTTCTCTTTAATTATACACTAAAATTACCTAAATAAGGCAAATGTAACACGGATTATTTTATAAGATTCTCTAAATCACGGATGACATGATCCGATGTTTTTTCATACCAATCTGCCCGCTTTGTCATTCTAGATTGCTTAATCAAATCAAGAAAATCAGTATTTTTTTGTTTTCTAAGAAGCATTAATGCATTGCGCATTAAGATAGTTTTACCCTTCCAAAGATAGCTCATTGATTCATATTTTTTATTAAATATTTTATCTGAATCAAGAAATAAATCAACGATTGAAACCATTTCTTTACCATTCAATTTAAACTCTTCGTGAACTATTTGACCTTTATGGATATTTTTTGGACATACCATTTGGCATATATCACAGCCAAATAAATTATAATTGGCATCCATTTCGATTGTTGATAACACTTTTTTTGACTGATTATAATAACTCATGCATCTTTCGATGTGATATTGATTTCCATCTAAAGCTTTCGTTGGACAAGCGTCGATACATATACGACATGTTCCACAGTCGTCTGCTACTTCTAATTTTATCTCATGATCAATTTTCAAATCAAGAAGAGCGATTCCTAAGAAGAAATAACTTCCATAGGCTTTATTTATGATTAACTGATTTTTACCAAAAAAACCAAGACCAGCAAGAGTTGCTGCTAAACGCTCATCTAAAGGATGATTATCAACATTCAGCTCAAATTTAACATCAAAATTATTCAATACTTCTTTCATTCGCTGTTTTAAAACTTGATGATAATCAGATCCAAATGTATAGAATGAAGGCACCAAATGTGTTTTTGTGTGTTTGATGACGCGATATGGATAGCTTAAACCCACAACTATCAAAGTCTCGTATGGTAAATGTGGAATATTGTTATGCAATTTTAAAGCTTCTTTTTGATAAGTTTCTGACTCAATAATACCAACCAAATCGAACTTTTTTGAAAAAGCATCATATAATGCTAGACTGGAAATTCTAGTCATCAGAATAACCATTGAAAAATTGCAATCATCAATGGCATTGAAAAAGCTGCAAGTAGCGTACTTAAACAAATCTCAACAATCGCTCTTTTATGTTCAACACCATATAAAGCTGCAAAGATTGCAACATTGGCTCCTACGGGAGCACTCGCAACAATCATAATTGATAACGCAATGTTTTCATATGTTTTAGGAACTAGTAGAAAGACTAAAATTGTTACGAGTGGGATAATAATCAGTCTTAATCCCAGTGATGCATAGACTATTTTTTCTTTAAATATTTCTCTAAAGTTAACTTTCGATAGATAAGTTCCAATAATAATCATCGCAATCGGCCCAATCATTTTTGAAACAATCGATAATTGGTTATTCACGATTTCTGGCATTCTAAATCCAAGCCCATTCATCCCATAAAAGATCATACCTAATAAAAAGGATATGACAAATGGATTCGTCATAATTTTTTTAGGTTGAATAAAATTCTTCTCATTCGTAATGACAAAGACTCCATATGTCCATTGTAAAATATTTAAAAGCGCAACAAAAGTTGAAATATAAAAAACGCCTTCAGGGCCTAATATCGTCATCACTAATGGAATTCCCATAAAACCGGCATTTGAAAACGACGTTCCGAAATGCTCTAAACGATATTTTGAACCAAACGATATGCGAGCAATTAAAATCGATATACCCAAAGCAACCACGGATAAACCCATCGAAATTAAAAGACCAGTCGTATATTCTTTACTAAATGTCATGTTTGTAAATGAATATAGAATCGCAATTGGCGTAATAAAATAGACTAAAATCTTACTTAATTGTTTTGCACCATCATCATCAATGAGCTTAATTTTAGTCATGATTAAACCAACTCCAATATAAACAAACATGATTAATATTTGAATAAATAACAGTTCAATCATTGGCATCATTGCCTCCTTAAAGCCTATGCTGGTATGTAAGTAAGTAAATCCTGATAGAAAGAATTAGTTTCTTCAATGGATGGTAAGTTAAAAATTACGATTTCATCACCCATTTGAATTAAAATGTAAATTTTGATTTCAGTATCAATAAATAATGTGACTGAACCATATTCAGTGGTACTGAAATTCCCACGTAATATTGAACCAATTGATGATCCACTCATACGTTCAGTGATCTCAAATTCTTTGGTTAGAAGTGTGATTTCATCAATATCTTTATAAAGATATGTATCGCCATACATTCCTGATACTGTGATTCCTTCATCAGTCGCTTCTATTTTTGCTTGATTTCCTCCAAAAACATAAACTAATGCAACTGAAACAATCACAATAATCGAACCGATGACGACAAATGTACTTTTAGATTTTCTCATTTTATTCTCCCTTTTTATTTGAACAAAAGCCCTTGATATACTCAAGGGATACATGTCTAGTGTTTTACTTCATGCGAATGATGTGCGTGATGATGACTTGCTGGTCCAATCACGCAGAACTGTCCATCTGCTTCATTACATTGAACCAATGCATGCCTTACGCCAAGTGGTCCAATCAAGCCATTCACAACAGTGGATATGACAATAACGATTAAAATCATAGTCCCATAAGCCGTATCAGCTAAAGAAGTTCTTGCATAGAATGCTAAACCGATTGCAGCTTGTGCTTGTGGTAGTAAGCAAAATCCTAAATACCGCTGAATATTTTGTGTAGATTTTGCAATTTTTGATCCAACATATGATCCCGATAACTTCCCAATGAGTCGCATCACAACATAGGTTAATGAAACTAATAGAATTAACACAATATTGAGTGTTTCTAACTCGCCAGCAAGCAACAAGACAAGTTCAGCACCTAAAATCGTGAAAAATACGATTAAGATTGGTGCGGAAAATAAATCCATAATTCGCTCCGTCTCATGCTTTGCGAGATCAGTCGACATATTAGAAAACGTAATCCCAACAGACATTGGAAGCAAAATTGGTGATAAATGGATGTGGTGATTAAATAAGACAAGTCCAGTATTTGCAATCGCAACAGAAACTAATATCGCAACAACAGCAGAAATTAAGATGACCACATCTTTTTCTGTATCTTCATATTTTAAAAAGCGAATGATTCGAACAAGGATATAGCCAATCGCAATTGCAATCACAATTGAAAAGATAATTTCTAAAATTGGGCCACTCAACATTTCAACAACACCAAATGGTAAACCTTCTTCCACTGAGGTTGCATAGGCGAGTGTGATACCAAATAACAAAATGGTAATCGCATCTTCAACACCATGAAGTGGAACTAGTGTGTCTGTTAAAGGTCCATGAGCGCGCATTCTTTTGGTTATCATCAAAATTGGACCTGGTTCAGTAGCAATCGCTAATGCTCCTAAAATTAATGCGATATGGAATGGCAATAAGAATACATAGAGCGCAATGAATGTTAATAAAAAAGCAAATATTGCTTGAAAGAATGTGATTGTCACAACTTCTTTTGCACGACTTTTAATGTTTTTAAAACTTAATTCTAAACCAATGCTAAATGATATAAATCCAATACCTATATTAATGATGATACCAACCGCATCTATCATACTACGATAATGAACAAGGACTAAAAATGCACCAAGCACAATTCCTATCAGAACATAAGCTACAAGGTTGGGAACTTTTCTTCGTTCAAAAAAACGACCAGCAAAAAGTCCAACTACAATCATCACGCTTAACATGAGAATCATTTCATATGCCGTTGCTTCTGCTGCAAATATTGTAAACATCATGATCATCCTTTCTTCATTTCAAACATAGAAAATTATAGCATATAACCTTACTAAATACAACTAAATCTTAAAGCCTGTCTTAAATTGACAAAGTAAAATTTG
>DITP01000092.1 GCA_002422135.1 Acholeplasmataceae bacterium UBA6181 | reverse complement strand
CAATATGTTTGTTTTTCTTAAACGCACGAATGATTAAAATGATGAGCATGATTAAAATTAAACTTAATAATCCGATTTGAACATATTCCATAACGAATTCCTCCTATTAAACGATATCTTCTAGATAGTAAATATGAATAACATCATCGATAATTTCAACATAAAATGCCAAATATGAATCATCTGAAAGAATCATATCATTAACTGTTGTTACAAATCGATCATCATTTAATGATCTTGCATAATTTCGTTGATTTTCCGGCTCTACTAAAGCACTTTGATAAGCTCTACTAATGAGATCGGTACAATAAAATTTATATTCTAGATCTAATGCAAATGTGAAATTATACAAACTTATATCTACTTTTTCATCAGCATATTCAACAGCTGCATCAATTTGTGCTTCCGTGATGTTTTTAACACGAATGCCGATGAATTCAGGTCGATAGTAATTCCCATAATACTTAAAATCCTTGCTTGACTCGACTCTAAAATTAGGATTCAACCAATAATTAGAGCTTGTAATATTCACGGTCGCACTAAAATTATGCGGTTCATCACCCGGATGAAAAATAAAATCTAAAATTGTTTCTCCTGGTTGAGGAAATCCAACAGCTTCAATAAACCGGTTATTCCCGTTATGAATTGCTGCATGACCTCCAAAATTATAGCTAATCCAAGGATGAATGATCGGAACTTGAGGAAACGGTGATTGTTGGGATAGAAAAATATCTCCTTTTTGGCCAAGAAGTCGTCTTGTTTCGTCAGTAAATATGCTTCTTTCGTCACTTAACTCATAGGATGTTTCACGTGAAACCTTATGATAAACACGGGTTTGAAAAACACCCGGATAATATTCAATCACCTCTTCATATTCATAAGTACTTCTAGATTTAAAATCATTTACGATTTTATTGACTTTTATATTTTCATAGGTTGCAATGCCCATACTATAAGCAAATGCAATGATTAAAAGAATAAAAATAACTGCTAAAAACCGTTTAACATGATGCATTATTTTTATTTTTTTATGATTTTTTATTGCCATAAAATCACCTACTTATGTGCTTATTATTATATCATGAAAGTTTTGAACTTTTAATGTATAAATAAAAAGCTCTTCCTATCCAATAGAAAGAGCAATTTCATTATTTTTTTACTGGTTTAATCACAAGAGCGCGGTTTTCTCCTTCGCCTTCTGATTCCGTTGTGACATCTCGCCATTCGCTAAGTTTTGTATGAATAATTCTTCGATCATAAGCATTCATAGGATCTAATTTTACTGCAATTCTTGTTTGTGCAACTTCTTTTGCTGTCTTAGTTGCCAATATTTCTAATTGTTTTCGATGATTTTCATGATAATTTCCAATATCTAATGAAACAATCAAGTGCCCATCAACAAAAGTATTTAAATAATTTCTAAGCATATATTGCAGACTAATTAATGTGCGACCTTCTCTGCCAATTAAAAGCGCGTTTTCTTCACTTTCAACATGATAATGAATTTCTTCACCATCGGAAAGTGTACGAACTTCCATACGAGATTCAATCTCTAGTGTTTTTAAAATATTTTCAAGATATATTTTACCTTCTAACGCTAGATTAACATTGGGAGTCGCTTCATAAGTTGCTGATGTCCCAAATCCAAGTAATCCTTTTTTCTCGCGTACGACAGTAAGTTTAATTTTATCTAGTTGTAATCTTAATTGTTCAACTGCTGTTTTTTCAGCTTCTTGTAAATTTTTTGCTTCAAATTCTATGCGTTTTAACATATGATCACCCCAATAATTGTTTATCTTGTAATTTTTGGTGTTTCTTTTCAGCCATTTTGCGATTAATAAGAGTTTGTCCTAAAGAATAAATGTTACCAAAAATCCAGTAAAGCGCTAATGCATTACTTTGATAAGATGCGAAAACCATCATGACTACCATGAAATACATCATATATTTCATTGTTTTTTCAGTTTGATTTGCTTGAGGATTATTATGCGTCATTGTCTTCTTTTGATATGATGGTTTCTTTTGAGAAATTAATTGTAGCAAGAACATCGTAATACCCACGATTCCAGCTAAAATCATACCAATGATGCCATCTTGTGTATTTGCAAGGTTGATTCCTAAGAAGCCAGTATGTGATACTGAATCTGTGAACATACCGCCTTCAATCGTGATTCTTCTAACAACACCATACATTGCAATAAAGATTGGCATTTGCAAGAATGGAAATAAACATCCTAATGCACTGATACCGTGTTTTTTATAGACTTGCATCATTTCCATTTGCATTTGTTGTTGAGATTGAGGATCTTTTCTTGTTGCATATTTCATTTGAACACGTTGCATATCTGGTTGTGCAAGATTCATCTTTAATGACATGTCATTACTCTTCGCATAAATTGGCCATGCAATCGTACGTACAACAATTGTCGTAAATAAAATACCAAGTGCGAATGAATTACCCATAAGCCCGCCAAAGAACGCCATAATATAAGAAATAGGAATTACAAAGATCCAGTCAAATACATTAGCATCTTTTGTTGTAACAGGTCTTTCTCCTCCTGCAACATAGATATTGAATTCTTCAGAAACTCCACCATATGTGACAGTCACTGGATAATTTATCTTATCCTTAAATCCATCATCATCTAAAGGTTCATAATCATGGTCATCAAACAGTGCAATAAAGACTTCTTCACTCAAAGTTTCATGCAATGCTTGAATATCGCCATCTTTTTCAATGGCATAAACTTCCATTCCGATTGGATTAAATTTTTTACCAATATGGTGTGTCACATTTTCAGCATTATAACGGATTGATAACATAACAATGGTGTTATCTTCAACGGGAACTTCTGGCTTAATATAGATTTTAAAAGAATGCATTTCGCCTTCAGCAACAAAATAATAAGTACGTACTCCATCATTGTCAACTAAATTCGTGGGGAGATCTCCATCATACGTGACTAATGTAGCAATGCCCGCTTCGTTTATTGTCCAGTAAGATAGACCTTTTTCACCTTTAAATACAATTTGATTTTGTTCATCATAATCAAACACAACTTTTTCACCATTTTCTCCATAAGGATTATTGACGGTTACTAGTGCAATGTTATTATCTGATGAATTACATGCTGCAAGACTTAATGTCAAGATTAACATCATGACAATAAAAATAATACGTTTATTCATCTGTGTTCTCCAATAGTTTTGATTTTTTCATAAGTTCATTCAAATGCTGTCTCATCTCGTTATAAGATAAATCCTTTGATTTGGGTTTAATGACCATAACGAAGCACACATCTGACTTGATGTTGTTACTTTGTTCAGTAACAATCATTCGAATCCGACGTTTGGCGAAATTTCGTTTGACAGCGTTTCCATATTTTTTTCCAATGGAGAGCGCATAACGAAAATGACTCGCTTGTGGATCAGAAGATTGATAGATCGCATAATAACTGTTTGATTTTGATATTTTTTTCTTAAAAATCGCATCGATTTCGCTATTCTTCTTTATGCGATATTCTTTTTTCATAGTTTTAAAAAATAAGGACTACTCAAAATAACAAAAAGTTATTATTTTAACGAGTAGTCCTAGTGTTTTAAAATAATTTAGATTAAACAGTTAACTCAGCGCGGCCTTTCAATCTGCGGCGAGCAAGTACTTGACGACCACCAACGGTTGCCATGCGAGCTCTAAATCCATGAGTCTTTTGGCGCTTTAACTTACTTGGTTGATATGTTCTTTTCACAAATAAAACCACCTTTCTTGCGAAACCATGCTTTTTAATTATATATAAAGATGTTTCTTTTGTCAACTTAAAATATTAATGATTTTTATTTGATTTATACTTTAAAAATTACTGAAACAATTTTTATTATTTTTTCACATCATGTTCCTCGTATAGAATGTGGATAACTTAGCCACAATATTGTGGAATTGTGGAAAACTGGAAAAATTCATCAAACGGCATCACTAAGGCGTAAATTTATTGAATTTTACCACAATATACCCACATTTCCACCATATGCTGTAAAAAGTTTTCCACGAATAATGTGGATATCTTTTTAATCTTTTTTCACTTGTATATGTTATCATGAAATCACGAATAGAGGGGTATCAACATATGAATAATTACGACCAATTATGGCAACGAATTCTTGGTGATTTGGAATCGACTTTCAATGAAGAAACCTACCAAGATGTTTTTGAGCCAATCAAATCAACACACAAATTTCTAAATGGCCATATTTATGTTCTTGTCCAAAGTGAATTTATTAAAAACAGAATTAATCGTTTTTACTTGACAAAGATTAACGAACTTGCAGCCAAATACTATGGTGATCCTATAAGATTTAAATTCGTAACTGAACAAGAATTACTTCCAGAAGAAACACTCATTAGTCCAGAACGTAATTTAAACTTAAAGTATCGTCCTGGCAATTTAAATGCAACATACACATTTGATAATTTTGTTGTCGGTAAAAGTAACATGTTTGCTTTTAGAATGGCGATGAAAGTTGCCGATCAACCAGGTGCAGTTGCAAATCCATTATACATCTTTGGTGATGTTGGATTAGGCAAAACACACTTAATGCAATCCATTGGTAATTACATCTTAGACCAAGATGTGAGTAAGAAAATATTGTATGTCAAAGCTGATGGTTTTATTGAAGATTTTGCTAATTTGCTGAAGCGTGAAAAAATGGATGATTTTAATCATAAATATCGTGATATTGACGTATTGTTGGTTGATGATATCCAGATTATGGGTGGTGCAACAAGAACTCAAATGGAGTTCTTTAAACTCTTTGATTATTTATATCAACAAAATAAACAAATTGTGATCACAAGCGACAAACCTGCATCAGATTTAAAGAATATTATGACGCGGTTAACATCTCGATTTGAAGTTGGACTAACAGTTGATATTCAGGTCCCTGACTTAGAACACCGTATTGAAATTTTAAAGCGTAAGCTAGCAACTGAATCATCCGATATACATGATATTCCAAATAATGTTTTAGAGTTTATTGCATCTTCATTTGTAACAAATATTAGAGAACTTGAAGGTGCATTAAAACGTGTATTATTTTATTGTTTAACTAATAACCTTGATTTAAATATAGAATCCACTGCTGAAGCCCTTGAACCACTCCTTCGTACCAAGAGGAAAAGTGATTCATTAAATGAAAATAATTACGATAAAATTCAAAGTGTTGTTAGTGATTTTTATGGAATATCTTTAGAAGATTTAATCGGTAAAAAAAGACATTCAAAATATGTGATCCCTCGTCACATCGCAATGTATTTAATAAAATCTAGATATAATATTCCTTATAAAACAATTGGTGGTTTATTTGGTGATCGAGATCATTCAACAGTATTAGCTGCTTGTGAAAAGATTGATAACGATATAAAACAAGATCCATCATTGAAATTAGCAATTGATACAATTCTTAAAAAAATTGATTTTTTAAGTAAAAATTAAGTGTTTATAAATTGTTGGAAATATGGTATAATAATTACGGTATAAAGCCATTCTAGGTTTTTTCCACAAATCCACATTTGTAACAATAATTTAAAGACTAATCTATAAGAAAATAAAGGAGCCGTCGTTATGATTTTTACTATCGATCGAGACGTTTTACTAAACCAACTTTTAATCATCCAAAAAGGATTGCCTAATAAAACACCACTTCCTATTTTATATGCAATTAAATTTGAAGTTTATGAAGATCATCTTTTATTAACATCATCTAATACCGATGTTGCAATTCAAGTTTTAATTGACGATTCTTCTTTAGCAATTAAAAAAACAGGAAAAGTTGCGATACCAGGGCGATATTTAATTGAAATTATGCGAAAAATTTCTTCACAGCGCGTTGAATTTGCATTAATTGAAGATAAATTAATTGTAATTAAAGCGGATCGCTCTGAGTTTAAATTAAGATTGATGGATATCGAGGATTATCCAGATATTGATTTCTTAGATTTAGATGACCCAATCGCTTTAGATAGTCAATTAATAAAAACAATCATTAAGGAAACAAATTATTCAACAGCTACAAACGAAAAACGACCAATATTAACAGGTGTAAACTTCAAATATTTAGATAATCATCTTTATTGTGTAGCAACTGATAGTTATCGTTTAAGCCAAAAAAACGTAAAACTTAGAACCCATAGTAAAACTTTTGATATTGTAATTCCTAATCGAAGTTTGGATGAATTATCAAAAATATTAGATACATACAATAACGATGTGGAATTATATATAAATCCTAATAAAGTTTTATTTAAAATGAATAAAATTTTATTTCAAACAAGACTTCTTGAAGGAACTTATCCAGATACGATGAGAATTATTCCAACAGAGTTCCCTGTCATTATTTATTTTAACAAAGAAGAATTATTACAAGCAGTTGAACGTGTTTCTTTATTATCACCAAGAGATCGCGAAACAAATTATAATATCATTAAAATGAGTTTAAGACCTGATTCAATTGTTGAAATCAGTTCTACAAATAATGAAATAGGTGATGCTCTTGAAGAAGTGATTCCAGCATCTGATGTAACAGGTTCAGTGATTAAAATTGCATTCAGTTCAAGATACTTAGTTGAAGCATTAAAATCATTTAGCTCAAGTGAAGTTACCATTAATTTTGCTGGCGAAGTTAAACCCTTCGTCATTAAAGGAAACCTCGATCAAGATCTCCTACATTTGATATTACCTGTTCGAATTGACTAAACCTGAAAAGCCTTAATTTCAATTTTAAGGCTTTTTTTATAAGTTAGATGATACAAGGTTGCGACCTCAAAAAAGTGTGCTTAAATGAGTGCATTTTTACTTATATTATGATATAATATAAATGAAGGAACGGTGTATCTTGTGAAAAAATTCATTTTGAAATCAGATTTTATTACTCTAGGACAATTTTTAAAAGCTACCAACAAGATTGGTTCTGGTGGAGAAGCCAAGTTTTTTTTATTTAATCATAAGTGTTTAGTTAATGGTATTCACACACAAGAGCGAGGTAGAAAAATTCGTGATAAAGATGTGGTTATGGTTGATCAAGATGCCTATGTCATTACTTATGATTCATAAACTTTCTATTCGAAATTTTCGAAGTTTTGAAAAGTTTGACGTCACATTTAATAAAAATTTTGTATACATTCATGGATTGAACGGATGTGGAAAAACAAGTATCTTAGAAAGTATATATTTTTGTGCAACGACTAAATCTCATCGATCAAGCGATGAAAAAGAAATGATTCGTCACGAACAACCATTTTTACAAGTTAAATTGACAACTGATGATGCTAGATATGACATTGTTTTGTCAAAACATGGAAAGAGAGCATCAATCAACGGTGTGGAAAAAAGAAAAATTAGTGATTTTTTTGGACATTTGAGAGTTGTGATGTTTGCGCCTGAAGATTTAGATCTTATTAAAGGTTCACCAAGCATTCGAAGACAGTTTATGGATCTAGAATGGATGCAGCTCAATAAAAAGTATTTAAGAATGCTAAATACGTATAAGCAAATTTTAAAACAACGGAATAGTTTATTAAAAAAACTTAATTTTGAATCAGATTATACATTCTTAAACATTCTTGGCGATCAATTATACGAAACAGGCATTGATATTATGAAAGAAAGACAATTGATGTTTGATAAGTTAGGAGTTTATTTTGATGAGGCTTATCGAAAATTTAGCCATCATCAAGTAAAAATTATTTATCGGCCAGATGTCGACGAAAAATCATTTAGAAACCATCTATCAAAACAGCAAAAGCAAGATATCTTGTACCAGTCAACCCTAGCAGGACCCCACAGAGATGATTTTTACATCGAATTTAATGGTTTTGATGCAAAAGGGTATGCTTCCCAAGGCGAACAGCGATTAATCGTTGTCGCGCTCAAATTAGCGTTATTAAAATTGATTGAAAATGAGACAAAACAAAAGGTAATTCTTCTTCTTGATGATGTCTTAAGTGAACTGGATCAAGATAAGCAACAAACATTTTTAGATAATATGCCAAAAGAACATCAAATCATTATGAATAGTGCCATTCCTATCGAAGGAGAAAACATTCAAATGATTTATATACCAAAGGAGTGACATTATGTCGAATTATGATGCATCGAATATTCAAATCTTAGAAGGATTAGAAGCTGTAAGAAAAAGACCAGGTATGTATATTGGGTCAACAGGCTCTAGAGGACTCCACCATTTAGTGTGGGAAATCGTTGATAATTCTATTGATGAAGCACTCGGTGGATATGCAACTACGATTAGACTTGAACTTTTACCAGGAGATATCGTTAGAGTTACTGATGATGGTCGTGGAATTCCAGTAGATTTACATCCAAAAACAAATCGTCCCGCAGTTGAGACGATTTTAACGACGCTCCATTCTGGCGGTAAATTTGATGGAAAATCATATAAGGTATCTGGTGGGTTACATGGTGTTGGAGCATCTGTTGTTAACGCACTATCTGAATGGTATTTAGTTGAAATTCATCGCGATAATAAGAGTTATCAACAACGGTATGAACGAGGAGTTCCAGTAACAGACGTAAACATCATTGGTGAAAGTAATCATACAGGAACAATCATTACATTTAAAGCTGATCATCTTGTTTTCTCAGAAACACTTGTTTATGAATATGAAATTCTAAGAAATCGAATTCAACAATTAGCATTTCTTAATAAAGGAATTAAAATCACAATAAGTGATCTAAGAACAGAACATATCGTGGAACAAACCTATCATTATGAAGGTGGTATTATTGAATATGTTTCATTTTTAAATTTAAATAAAGGGCGAGTTAATCAAGAAATTATTTACACTGAAAAAGAAGTTGATGGCGTTACATTAGAAATTGCAATGCAATATAATGATTCATACGCAACAAACCTATATTCATTTGCGAATAACATTCCAACCCATGAAGGTGGAATGCATGAGGATGGCTTTAAGATGGCTTTAACGAGGGTCTTAAATAAATACGCAAGTGATAATAATTTGTTAAAGAAAGATGATTCATTTCTTGGTGAAGACACCAGAGAGGGATTAACAGCAATTGTTTCAGTGAAACATCCAAATCCTCAATTTGAAGGACAAACGAAGACGAAACTTGGAAACCCAGAAGTTAGACAAATTACAAGTCAGATTGTTGGGGAAGGGCTCGAAAGATA
Organism: Acholeplasmataceae bacterium UBA6181; assembly: GCA_002422135.1. Lineage (GTDB taxonomy): Bacteria > Bacillota_I > Bacilli_A > Acholeplasmatales > Acholeplasmataceae > UBA6181. The sequence goes on along the minus strand of DITP01000092.1, from coordinate 44,045 downwards.
TTTATTAGAAAATCCTAATGATGCAAAAGCTATCATTGAAAAATCTTTAATGGCAGCTCGCGCAAGAATAGCTGCAAAAAAAGCACGTGAAGCAACACGTCGTAAATCACCACTCGATCAACTTGGTTTTGCATCAAAACTGGCAGATTGTCGTAGTAAGGATCCAGTGATTTCAGAAATATACATTGTCGAAGGTGATTCTGCCGGTGGATCTGCAAAACAAGGTAGAGAATCAGAATATCAAGCCATTCTACCACTGCGTGGTAAAGTGTTAAACGTTGAAAAAGCAAGACTTGATAAAATTTTATCAAATAAAGAGATTTTATCACTTATCCAAGCTTTAGGTACTGGAATTGGTGAAGAATTTGATGCGAGTAAAGCAAGATACCATAAAGTCGTTATCATGACAGATGCTGATATTGATGGTGCACATATTCGCACATTGTTATTAACCTTCTTCTTTAGATACATGAAACCACTCATTGACTTAGGATATGTCTTTATAGCTCAACCACCATTATACAAAGTTCAACAAGGAAAACGTGTTGAATATGTTTATAGCGATGAAGAACTTAATAAATTACTTCAAGATTTTGGTGGAAGACCACAAATTCAACGCTATAAAGGGCTTGGTGAAATGAACCCCGAACAACTTTGGGAAACGACGATGAATCCTGAAGAAAGAACACTTCTTCAAGTATCTCTAAAGGATGCAATGGATGCCGATCAAATATTTTCAATGTTGATGGGTGAAGAAGTTGAACCGAGAAAGTTATTTATTCAAGAAAACGCGATTTATGCGAATAATATTGACGCATAGGAAAGGGGAAAAACATGAACGAAGAAACATCAAAAACCACAGAAGGTTACGTCAAAGAGATAAATATATCTTCTGAAATGAAGACCTCCTTTTTGAATTATGCGATGTCTGTCATTGTTTCAAGAGCATTGCCAGATATTCGAGACGGACTTAAACCTGTTCAACGTCGTATTTTATATGCGATGAATGATTTAGGTATGTCTGCAAGCTCAGCACATAAAAAATCAGCACGTATTGTCGGTGAAGTTATCGGTAAATACCATCCACATGGTGATTCATCAGTCTATGACGCCATGGTACGTATGGCACAACCATTTAGTTACAATATGCCTTTAATTGATGGCCATGGTAACTTTGGTTCTGTTGATGGTGATGGTGCCGCAGCGATGCGATATACTGAAGCCAGAATGTCAAAAATTGCGGGCGAATTAGTGAGAGATTTAGAAAAAAATACTGTAGATTTTATTGACAACTATGACGGATCTGAACATGAACCATCAGTTTTACCTGCGAGATATCCTAATTTACTTGTGAATGGATCAACAGGTATAGCCGTTGGTATGGCGACGAATATCCCTCCCCATAATTTAAGCGAAGTCATTGATGGTATTTTAGCTTATATGGACAATGAAGAAATTACATCGACTGAGTTGATGCAATATATCAAAGGGCCTGATTTTCCAACTGGAGGTCAAGTTTTAGGTCTTACTGGACTAAGACAAGCCTATGAAACTGGTAAAGGAATTATCGCGATGAGGGCTACAGCTGAAATTGTTGCCCACAAAAATCGAAATAGCATTATTGTGACTGCAATCCCTTATCAAGTAAATAAGACATCATTAATTGAAAAAATTGCTGAAATAGCAAAAGAAAAAATCGTCGATGGTATTACGGATTTAAGAGATGAGTCTAACCGCAAAGGCATGCGTATTGTTATTGAACTTAGAAGAGACGTTAATCCACATGTCATGCTTAACAATCTCTACAAGTTTACACAACTACAGACTTCATTTGGCATTAACATGATTGCACTTGTCAAAGGACAACCTATGATGGTAACACTCAAAGACATGCTTAAATATTATATTGAACATCAAATCGAGGTTATTCAACGACGTACAATCTATGATTTAGAAAAAGCTGAAGCGCGCGAACATATTTTAGAAGGATTACTGATTGCGCTTCATGATATTGATCGTGCAATTGAAATCATCAAACAATCAAAGACGGGTGATGAAGCACGTGAGGCTTTAATTAATACTTACAATTTTACTGAAATTCAAGCAAGAGCAATATTGGATATGCGTTTGCAACGTTTAACGGGACTTGAAATTGAAAAAATCGAAGTTGAACAAAAAGATTTAGCAGTTAAGATTATTGATTATAAAGAAATTATTGGAAGTCATGAACGTAAATTATCCATCATTCGTGATGAACTCAGTCAAATGAGAAATCAGTATCAAATTAATCGACAATCAGAGATTAATTTACATGAAGATTTAAGTATCGAAAATGAAGATTTAATTCCAGTTGAAGATGTCATTATAACCGTAACGAATAATGGTTATATTAAACGTATGAAGGTTGATCATTACAAGACTCAAAATCGTGGTGGCGTAGGCATGTCGGGTATTAAAGTTCATGAAGACGATTATGTAGAACATATCTTAATGACATCCACTCATGATTATCATTTATTCTTCACAAATAAAGGTAGAGTTTACAAAATTAAAGGATACCAAATTCCAGAAGGTTCAAGACAATCTAAGGGGCTACCGCTTGTCAATTTATTACAACTTGATAAAGATGAAACACTTGCGTCATTTACAAGTGTACAAGATTTTGAAAACAATGAAAACTTTCTTACATTTGTTACAAAAAAAGGCATTATGAAACGAACAAAAATAGCTGAATATCAGAATATTAGAACAAATGGAATTATCGCTATTAATTTAAGAGAAGATGACGAATTACTCGCTGTCAAAGCAACCGATGGAAATAAAGATATTATCCTCGGAGCTTCAAATGGTAAAGCCATCAGATTTAAAGAAACTGATGTTCGTGTAATGGGTAGAACTGCTACAGGCGTTAAAGGAATGAGCATTGGAAAAAATGATTTCCTTGTTGGTGCAGCAATCGTTGAAAATAGCGAACAACAAATTTTAGTAATTACAGAAAATGGCTTTGGAAAGCGAACTAACGTTGATGAGTATCGATGCCAAATTCGTGGTGGTAAAGGTGTTAAAACCTTGAATGTCACGGAAAAGAATGGCCGTCTATCTGCATTAAAGTCTGTTTCTGATATTGAAGATTTAATCGTTGTTTCAGACAAAGGTGTAGTTATTAGAACTCATGTGGATCAAATTTCTCAAACAAAACGTGCCACGCAAGGTGTTAGAATTATCCGTTTAAGACCTGATCAAAAAGTTTCTACAATTGCTTTAGTTCCAAGACAGGAAGAAGAGGAAATTTATGAAAATGAGCAAACACCATTTGTTCAAGAATCCATGGATGTAAATACTGAAAGAAAGATTATGGAAGTTTCAAATTTAGAGCCAGAAGAATTCGAAGATGAAGGTGAAGAAATTATTACAACTGATTCCCTTTTCGATGAATAAATTACCTTTTCTAAAAATTAATTTATAAATTAAAAGAGGCGTGTTTTAAGTCTAAAAACGACGCCTTTTTTATTCAGATTATGTGCATAAATGTAGTTCTTCATGTATAATAACTTTAGAAATAACAAGAGGAACCCAACATGAGTAAAAAACATAAACTTTATTTAGGATACATCGGAACTTTCTTCTTACTTAATATCTTAAATACTTATTTTTTGACACTTCAACAACTCAATCGATACATCGCACCCTTCCCTCATACTTTTTTAGGGACATTAAATGCAATTTTAGGTAATTTCTCGTTTCTTCTACTAGTCGTGTCAATAGCTTTTCTATTATTTAAAACACCTAAAGCCCGGCTAAAATTTTTACTATTTACTACACTTTTTTTGAACTTCATGTTCTTTGCATCCAGTGTATTTAATAAGTACTATGGTACTTCTTTTTCCATGGATAGCATTGTCATGTTTAAAAATCCAGCTGATGGATTTGCTTTTGGAGTTATTTTAGAAATAGCATTAGAACTTATTCTCTATTATCGTATTTTATTATTCTTACCTTTCTTCATGCTTTTAGTATTTTATCTTGTGATTAAAAAACAGAAATTTTCACATGAACGATTTACGATTAGTAAGATAAAACATATGATTTATATACTGAGTGCTTTACTTATGCTTTTTGTATCTTTCTATAGTTATATGGAACAATTTAAGAAAACATTACCTATTAGCTCTGTTCAAAGTACTTTTGCTGTTCAAAACTTTGGAGCATACCCTTATTATTTTTCTGATTTTTTTGGACTTCACCCTAAAATTAGAGCAAGTGAAGTTTTAAGTTTTGAAAATGATCAGGAAATTGCCGAAGCTTTCCAATTTTATAATAAGAATCAAGCAGTTTATACCAATTTCTTCGATGGGAATATATATAGTAATCGATTAACCATGGATCAGGTAGTGTCAAATCTATTTGTTGATGAAACCATTTTAAATGGCTCAAATCTTCATGGAATTCTTGAAGGTCGAAACTTGGTTTTAGTACACATCGAATCCATGAACTATTTTCTTTTTGAAAATGACCAAACAAATCAAAAACTATCATTCTTTAATCATTTACTAGATCAAAGTTTTGTATTCAGAGACTATTATAGTAGTGTTGGTATGGGAGTTAGTTCTGATGCGGAACTTTCAATATTAACTGGATTATATCCTTCAGGCGATCGAACGCTTTATTGGGAGCATAATAAACTCGATTATGAACTAAATTCTTTAGTCAATTATTACAATAATCTTGGCTATTACACGGATGCTGTTCACGGAGACAAAGAAACTTTTTATAATCGAGATTTTGTTTATCCGAATCTATACGGATTTGACGAATTTTATAGCTTAGAAGATTTTATTGCAGATGGTTATAATGTTAAAGAAGGTTACACTTTTGATCAAAATCAAAATTTAACCCATGTTTCACCATGGATTAGTGATTTTCATCTCGCTGACGAGATTTATCAAAGAGGCGTCAATTATCAAGAAAGTCAAACACCATTCATGATGTTTCCAATCATGATGATGCCACATATACCTTATGATTTTGATCCTTACGGTCCAAGAACTGGGATTTATCCTGAATATGAAGATTCTATGAAAAGAATCACATTAAAATATTTAAATTATGTCGATTATTATGATGACATCATGAAACGTCTTTTTATCAATGAAGATGGCGAAGATCAAACATTGGATAACACAGTTTATGTCTTTTACAGCGATCACGGCTCTGGATTAAAAAATGGAGATATCGATCAATTGTTTAATCGAGAACTATCGATGATGGAGTCTCGAAAAGTTCTTCAACAAACGTTAGCTTTCATTTATGTTCCTGGTGAAGAATACGTGACATTTGACAACTACAACATTCGAAAAGGATTACTTACTGGGGATCAATATTTAGTGAGAAGCCAAGTAGATTTATACCGAACAATCATTGAATTATTTAATTTACCAGTTGGTGATGACCCATATTATGGCGTGCATGGTTTAAGTACTGAGCCGACATTTGTTCTCGATAATCGATTATTAGACGTTGTCACGGATGAATATTTTTTCTCGATGAGAAATTCCAAATTGACAGACCCAAGAAATGTCATTGTGACTTCAGAAATTTATGAATATATTAAACGATTTAAGTTATTAAGTGACTATTTACTTTCAGCGGGAGATATGCAAAAAGATGTTAATAAAGCCATTAAGTTGCATGAATGACCTTAAAAATAAATCACTATATTTAGCAGCAGTTACGTATGTTATTATTTCAATCATTCTTGGGATGATTTTGAATAATGGATTAGTCATTTTTTTAGGATGGAATATGATTTTAGCAACAGTTCCACTGGTTTTATCTCAAATCTATGCAAATCAAAAAAGCAAGTTCCTCAAGATAGGAATTGCTTTTTTATTTATTATATTTTTTCCAAATGCTGTCTATATTATGACTGATTTTATTCATTTTCAAAATTACTCATTTTTTTATGATTATCCAAATATTTACGCATATCTAATTGAAGATTGGTTGGTATTTGCACACCTCGTTATTGGGGCTTTATTTAGCAGTAAAATTGCGATAAAATCACTTCAAATCTTATTATCACAGATGAAAGAGGTGAAAATTTTTATAAAGGTAATAGGAATAAATATACTTTTTATACTTTCTAGTTCGGCAATTTATATTGGAAGATTTATGAGATTAAACTCCTGGGAATTCTATAAACTAAATCGTATATTTCCTGATATTTTTAATCATTTTAAATTTTTTATTGCCTTTATTTTTATCTTATTTACTTTACACTGGTTAATCTTCTTTGTTTTTTACGAAAAAAAAGAGCCGTTGGCTCAAATAAAATAAATGATAATCGATGTTAACCCGATGAGTAAACAGTAAACTCCGAAATAGACTAAATTTTTAACTTTAATAAATTTAAAAATCCACATTACTGATAATAAACTAAAGATAAAGCTCATAACAAATGCTAAAATATATCCTAAAACATCGATGGATTCAGTAACATGAACTGCATCATATATGCCAAGAATTGAGACGGGAACCGATACGACAAGGTAACTTAAGAAAGAAAATCTTAATACCTTTTTAAGTTCTAATTTTTGTACAAGACCACCGGTCATTGTGATACCGCTTCTTGAGATGCCAGGAAGAACTGCAAACATCTGGAATGCACCAATAATCAGAGCATTTTTATAGGAGATATCCTTTTTCCATTGAATATCTTTTGAATGATAGACAAATAATAATAATAAACCAGTGATGATTAACGAAAAGCCAACTGAAAGTAAATCATTAGGCATGTAATCTTTGAAGAAAAACCCAAAAATTCCAATTGGTATAACGGCAATTAATAGTTTTAGCACATATTGAAAATCTTCTTTTCTAGCTTCATCTTTTTTTATAATGAATTTCCATGTACCACTAATGAGTTGCCCGACATCTTTCTTAAAGAAAAAGAGTAAAGCTAAAAAAGACCCCATATTGGTAATCATCAAAAAGACCGTTAAATTCGTTAAATCAATTTGAAATAATCGACTAAACAAAGTCAAGTGCCCACTTGAGGATATTGGAAGTATTTCAGTGATTCCTTGAACAATTCCAAGAAAGACATATTTTAAGATTTCTACAAAGTTTTCCATCGTTTCATCACCTTCTATATTATAGCATAGAAAATCAATTTGAAATATGCTAAAATAGAGTCAATCTTAAGTATAAATCAGCACCATTAAGGAGATATCATGAATCACCTTACTAAAATAATTAAAGGTAGTTTGGTTGGTATGGGGAGTATTCTCCCTGGAGTCAGTGGATCGATGATTGCTGCCATTTTTAATATTTATCAATCTCTTGTCAATGCTTTAAATGATTTCACTAAACATCCATTTAAAGCTATTAAATCCGTTTGGCATTATATTGTTGGAATTATAATAGGATTATTTCTTGGGTTTTTTGTGATTAAATTATTTTTAGATATCGCACCATTACCCATAACATTATTATTTATTGGCTTTATCCTAGGAGCTATTCCGAGTATCATTCAAAGAATTAAAGTTACAAAAACGAAATGGCATCACTTTCTTGTTATAGTAATTTCAATGATGATCATGTTATTGATGGCTTTTATTCAGGAAAATACTGCTGCTGGAAATCAAGAATATTTGATTGTATTTATAATTGGCATGATTACAGCGGTTGCATTAATTATTCCCGGTTTATCTGGAGCTACAATGCTGATGGCTTTAGGATTCTATCAAAAATTACTTGATCTTATTAGTGATCTATTAAGGGGAATCGCACTTTTAGATTTCTCATTGCTTTTGAATAAAATACCATTATTTTTACTTCTCGTATTGGGTGTTATCATTGGATTAATCATTATGGGAAAAGTAATGTTTGTCCTTTTACAAAAATATCAAAAGCATTTTTATATGGCGGTATTAGGTATCGTGATTGTATCACCATTTAATATTTTATTTACTTTAGAACAAAATACGAACGACTATGTTTTTCAAACTGATTGGTATTTTTGGGTTGTTGGTATTATTCTGTGTGCGGTTGGATTTATAGCATCAAAACATTTATCTGTTGAACCAAAAAAAATGGAGGAGTAAGTTATGATTCGTAAAGCCGTGATTCCAGCTGCAGGATATGGCACTAGATTTTTACCAATAACGAAGGCGTTGCCTAAAGAATTACTACCCATTATTGATCGACCCACGATAGAATTTATTGTCAACGAAGCAATAGAAAGTGGAATTACTGATATTTTATTGATTGTTAGTTCAAATAAAAACGCCATCATTGATTACTTTGATTACAACTTAGAACTTGAACAAATTTTAACGAATAAAAATAAACATGAAGATGTTCAAATGTTAAGATTGATTGGTAAAGGCGCGAATATCCATTTCATTCGGCAAAAAGAACAGTTAGGATTAGGTCATGCAGTTTTACAAGCTGAAGCATTTGTTGGTGACGAACCTTTTGTTGTACTACTTGGCGATGATATGTATGTTGGAAAAGAAAAACCAGCGATAAGACAACTCATGGATATCTATGACGAAGTAAATTCATCAATATTAGGTACGATGGAAGTCGCATATAAAGATACAGCAAAATATGGCATTTGTATTCCTAAACAAAAAACAGATAAATTCTATATTGAATTAAAAGGTGTTATTGAAAAACCGAAAATTGAAGAAGCTCCTTCAAGAAGTGCAATCGCAGGACGATATGTCTTAACACCAACGATTTTTAAATATTTAAAAAATCAGACAAAAGGTGCCGGTAATGAAATTCAGTTAACGGATGCAATATTAAGGTTAATGGATGAAGAAAAAGTATACGCTTTTGATCTCATTGGTAAAAGATATGATGTGGGTAAAAAAATAGATTACATCGAAGCTATTCTTGATTTTGGATTAAAATCGGATGAGTTAAAGGAAGATTTAAAGGAACTTATTAAACAGAAAAACAAATAAAGTCTTGTCATTCTTTACATTCATTAAATCTTTCATTATAATAAAGATAATACAATGATAAGAGCATAGTAATTTGACTTTTGCATGAAAAAGAGACATCACGTGAGGTGAAAGTGATGATGCAAATCAAATGAATCCACTCTTTAGTGACACTAATCACGTCCGCTATCCAGCGTTAAAGGATTTTAAGGGCTAGGAATTCCTAGAACTAAGGTGGTACCGCGATGATTCGTCCTTAGATTTTTTATCTAAGGACTTTTATTTTGATAGGAGGAATAACAATGTTAGATTTAAAATGGTTAATAGAAAATATGGATGAAGCTATCCGAAGACTTCAAACAAGACAAGGTGATTTTTCATTTGTTAAAGAACTTTCGTCACTTCAGAATACCAGAAAAGATAAAATTGCTGAAGTTGAACAATTAAAAGCTTTTCGAAATGAACAATCAAAGAAAATCGGTGAACTCAAGCGTCAAAAACTTGATGCAAGTGATATTTTAAATGAAGTTGCTCATATTGGTGATGAAATTAAAGCGCTTGATGAAGAACTTCAAAGCATTGAAATAAAAATTTTTGATATACTTTCAATCATTCCGAATATTCCGCACGAAAGTGTGCCAATTGGGAAAGATGATAAAGACAATAAAGTTATTCGCGTTGTTGGTAAACCTAAAGAATTTTCATTTAAAGTGAAAGATCATATTGAACTTGGCGAAAAATTAAATATCCTCGACTTTGAACGAGCAGCGAAAATAACCGGTGCTAGATTTGTTGTTGACAAAGGATTAGGTGCACGTTTAGAAAGATCTTTAATTCAGTTTATGATGGATTTGCATGCACATGAGCATGGATACACTGAAATAATCCCACCCTTTATCGTCAATGAGAAAAGTATGTTTTCAACTGGACAATTTCCTAAGTTTAAAGATGATGCATTTCGTGTTGGTTCAGATGATAACAATTGGTACTTAAATCCTACTGCTGAAGTCCCCACAATAAATTTATATCGAGATGAAATTATTGATGGTGACTCATTACCTTTTCGTTATTGTGCATTCACAACAGCATTTAGAGCTGAAGCAGGGTCTGCTGGAAGGGATACGAGAGGCATCTTAAGACAACACCAGTTTAATAAGGTAGAACTCATTAAGTTTACAAAGCCTGAAACCTCTTATGATGAGCTTGAAGCGATGTTATTAAACTCTGAAGAAGTATTAAAACGATTAGAATTGCCTTATCGCGTCGTATGTTTATCAACAGGCGATATGGGTTTTGGTATGGCAAAAACATATGATATTGAAGTATGGTTGCCAGGACAAAATATGTATCGTGAAATCGGATCAATCTCAAATGCAGAAGATTTTCAAGCAAGACGTGCGAATATACGATTTAAACGTACAAAAGACAGTAAAACTGAATATGTTCACACGCTCAATGGTTCTGGATTAGCTGTCGGAAGAACAATGATTGCGATTATCGAAAACTATCAGAATGAAGATGGCTCTATTACGGTACCTAAGGCGTTAATTCCTTACATGAAAGTCAATGTGATTGAATAACACAATTTCACATCAAAAATACATTGACATCCCATACTCTTTTGCTAGAATAAAGGTACTTCAATTTTTCTCCCTTATTTCTCTATATGGTATAATAAGTGTGCTCAAGCACACTTATTTTCTTTAAAAAGGTGGTTAATATGCGTATATATTATGTCGAAGACGAAAAAGATCTCGCAGAGATTATTCGAAAGTATTTAAATCGTGAAGGCTATGAAACGACAGTTTTCAATGATGGGGAATCCGCGATGGAACATATCAAAGATACCGTAGATTTGTGGATCTTGGATATCATGCTCACAGGTGAAGTCAGTGGTTATGATCTTATTAAAGCTTTAAAAGAAAACCATTCTTCTGCGGCGGTTATTTTTACATCTGCAAGAGACCAAGATTTGGATAAAATCATGGGGCTTGAACTTGGTAGTGATGATTATTTAGCGAAACCATATTCACCGAGAGAATTAATTTTAAGAGTTAAGGCTGTTTTAAGAAGAACATCTACAAATGAAAAAGATTTGATGACTTATGGCCCATATGAAATTAATCTAACGAAGCGAGAAATTCGTGTCGGACAAGAAATGATTGATCTCACAAATAAGGAATTTGAACTTTTATTGTTTTTTATGAAAAATATCAATACTGCTTTCCAAAGAGAAGATATTTTAGAACACGTTTGGGGTAAAACATACTATGGTAGCGATCGTGTCGTCGACGATTTATTGCGTCGGTTACGCCATAAAATGCCTGAATTGAAAATTGAAACGATTTATGGATATGGTTATCGATTATTATGAAAGAAATGAAACTCACAACTCAATTGAATATCATTTTTACGGTTGTGACGCTTATGACAAGCTTTATTTTTTTGATTGCTTTGAATCGGGTATTTGATGCATTTAGAGTTGAGCAAAATGAACAACAATTCGAGGTTTATTATGAAAATCTATTTAGGAATTATGAAATGCCTCCTGATAGTCTTTATAATGGATTTGTGATTGCTCAAAATGGTAATGTTGTATCATCTGACAATTTAGAAATTTTGGATGGTAAATATACAGCAGAAGACTTAATCGACATGTTTTCACATACGTCTCTTGTTTATACAAGAAGAGAAGTCATTGAACATGAAACATTTTATTTTAGAGTGAATCGAAAAGTTGATGGAACAATGATTGTCGCATTCACCGGTGAAGATTATTTATCTGTTGTCGGAAAATCATTTAATTTCATCGTTCGTATTAGTTTTATCGCACTTGTTTTATTAGGTAATTTAATCATTCTCATATGGTCTAGAATTACGGTAGAACGTGTAAAGAGATTAAAGGGTGAAATCGAACGCATGACTTTAAATAGTTACAAGGTACCAATTGAAGTTGATGGAAACGATGAAATCACAGATCTCTCGATGACTATCGAAAAAATGAGACGCGAGATTCAATCGAGTGAAAAAACAAAACAAGAAATGCTTCAAAATATATCCCATGATTTTAAAACACCGATTGCCGTGATTCAATCCTATGCTGAAGCTATATATGATGGTGTTTCGGATAAAGATGAAGCATCGGTGATTATTAAGCAAGCGGAATTATTAAATGTTAAAGTTAAACAACTCTTAGAATTAAATAAACTTGAATATTTAAAGGATCAAAACGAATTTGAAGATGTCTCAATCAAAGAAATTATTCAAAACATTGTTGATAATCATAAATACCGAACAGAACTCAACTGGGAAGTAACACTCGATGATTCGATATACTATGGTGTGAAAGAAAACTTTTATACAGCATTTAATAATATTGTTGACAATGCGATAAGATATGCAAAATCTAAAATAGAAATTAAGTTAAAAAATAAAAAACTCACCTTCTACAACGATGGCGAGGCAATCAGTCAAAAATTTATTGACGAGCTGTTTAAACCTTATGAAAAAGGTAAAAAAGGTGAGTTTGGATTAGGAATGAGTATTGCTCAAAAAACATGTTCACATTTCAATCTCATACTTAAAGTTGAAAACATTAATGATGGTGTAATGTTTACAATAGAGCCGATGTAATTTGTTCGGCTCTTTTTTTATATTCCTCTTGATTTAATTCATCCATATGATTTGTAAAACGAATGTGAATGTCGTTATTCTCATATCTTGGAATCAAATGCATATGAAAGTGAAAAACGCTTTGTCCTGCGATTTCACCGTTATTGTTTAAGAGATTTAATCCAAGCGGATTAAATGCTTTTTTTATTGCCTTTGCAAGTTTTATTGAAACATTCATGACATGTGATCCAAGTTCATCAGGCATTTCAAAAAGATTTGGATAGGCTTCTTTGGGAACCACTAAAGTATGACCTTTGGTAGCTTGTGAAATATCTAAGAATGCAATCACTTTTTCATCTTCATATACAATGTATGCAGGGATTTCTCGTTCAATGATACGTGTAAAAATACTCTTCATCTTGACACCTCTCTTTTCAAATTTATTCTATCATACTTAGATTGAAATGAGGGGGTTTAAATGATATAATCATTTCGTATGTAGGAGGAGTTAAAACATGAAAAAAATACCAGTCGGCATTTCAGGCCGCCATCTGCACTTAACAAAAGAACATCTCGAAATCCTTTTTGGTGAAGGTTATCAATTAACAGTTTTAAAAGATTTAAGTCAACCTGGACAATATGCAGCAAACGAAAAAGTTGATATTTTAAGCCCACAGGGTAATCTTTTAGCAGGCGTTCGTATTTTAGGACCTGTTCGTCCAGAGTCACAAGTTGAAATTTCTAAGAGTGACGCGATTCGATTTAAATTTGTTGCACCTGTAAGATCATCAGGTGATGTCAAAGGATCTGGAGCATGCACATTAATTGGTCCAAAAGGAAAAGTTGAACTTAAAGAAGGCGTGATTATTGCGGATCGTCATATCCATTTTTCAGATGTAGAAGCTAAGGAATTTGGTGTAATAGATCGCCAAATGGTAAGCATTCGCATTCATGGAGAAAAACCTGGCATTTTAGACAATGTTTTATGCCGTGTTAGTCCAAAATTCAAATTAGATTGTCATTTAGACACTGATGATGGAAGTGCCTTTATGCTAAATACAGGCGATTTCGTTGAGCTTATAAAATCATACAACATTCAATCATAGTGCCTTTTTGGCACTTTTTTGACCGAGGAGGTCACGATGTTTAAAAAACTCGAAAGATCACAAGTATTTAAAGATCCTTTATACGGATATATACAAGTCGATAGTGAAATCATATTAAACCTTATTAATACGAGCGTATTTCAAAGATTAAGAAGAATTAGACAATTATCAGGTGTGCATATGGTTTTTCATGGCGCGGAACATACAAGATTTAGCCATAGTCTTGGTGTTTATAATGTTGCCTATCGATTTTTAAGTGTTCCTGATATTCAAGAAACACTAAATGAACGAAAAAAGATGCTGTTTTTATGCGCTGCATTATTACATGACATTGGACATGGGGCTTATTCACATGCTTTTGAAGATGTATTTGGCGTTAATCATGAACATATCGGCGCGAGTCTAATTTTAAATCACGAAGAGTTAACGAGAATTTTTGATGTGATTGATGCTGATTTTAAATCAGATTTATCCTCAATATTGCTCAAATCAAAAAAATTCCCAATCATTGAACAACTGATATCAAGTCAACTTGATGTTGATCGCTTAGATTATTTAGAAAGAGATGCTTATTTTACTGGTGCTGCTTATGGGCATATTGATTTAGATAGATTGATTCGTGTTTTTAACATTAAAAATGGACAAGTTGTTTTTAAAATCTCAGGTATCCATGCCATCGAGAACTATTTAATTAGCAGATATCATATGTACTGGCAAGTCTATTATCACCCAGTTGCTAGAGCATATGAAGTCATTCTAGAAAATATTTATCGACGTGTTAAAGATTTACTTGAACAAAATTATCCATTTGAAGCCAATGTGATACCACTTAAAAAGGTTATCGAAAATCCAAATGATATTGAACATTTCTTAGAAATCGATGATTACTACATTAATGGCTTGATTCAGGGATTTAGAAAAACAAAAGATTCAATTTTAAGAGCTTTATCAGACGATTTTTTAAATCGCCACATTTGGGGATATATGAATCATACAGTTGAAAATCAAGAGAAAATTGAAGAAATTTTATCATCTTATAGTAGTGAAGAAAAATTATATTACCACGCGTTTAGAAGTGTTGAAAATAGTACATATAAAGATGATGATGTAAGTTTTGGCGAAGAAATTTATATTCTCCTAGAAAATGGTGAAGTTTCGACCTTAAAAAAACAATCAGCAATCATTGAAAGTCTTATGAAAAGCGGCACTAAATCTGATGATAAATTTTTCTACAGAAAAAAATGAAGCCACAAGTCATTGTTGTTGAAGGATCTCATGATTTAAATAAGATTAGAAGTATCTACCCAGATGTTTTAGTGATGACAACCCAAGGTAGTGCTATTGGAACTGAAGTTCTTGAACAATTAAAGAACTTATCAATAACTCATGAGATAATTTTGTTTCTTGATCCTGATCACGCTGGCGAGCGCATCCGAAGAATTATTTCAAAATACATCGGAAGTGTAAAACATGCATTTTTGTCTCGAGAAGAGTCTATCAGTAAAAATCAAAAAAAGGTTGGCATAGAACACGCATCTCAAAATGCGATAAAAAATGCTTTAAGCGAACTTCGTGTTGAATATGATTATATCAAAAGTGATGTTGATTTTGCATTTCTATATGAGATGGGACTTATTGGTCAAAAACATAGTCAACAAAGAAGAAATAGTCTGACTGAAGCCTTAAATTTAGGGCATGTAAATGGCAAGACATTACTCTATAGAATTCAAAGATTTCAAATTACGCGTCAACAAATTATCGAGGTATTGAAGTGAATCATCAACCAAAGAAAAAATTTGGACAAAACTTTTTAAGAGATAAAAATCTTTTACAAAAAATAGTCCGTGAATCTTATATAGACAATCAACATGTGATTGAAATCGGTCCAGGGCAAGGCGCTCTCACTTCTTTTTTAGTTGAAAAAGCTCAATCGGTTACGGCCTATGAAATTGATGAATCACTAAAACCAATATTATCAGAACTCGAATCTAAACATCCGAATTTAACCGTTATATATGGTGACATTCTTGAATTAGAACTTAAAAATGATCATGAATATCATGTGGTTGCGAATATACCATATAATATTACATCGCCCATTTTATTTAAGATTTTAGAATCTAAGCACATCAAAACAGCATCGATTATGATTCAAAAAGAAGTTGCTGACCGGTTACTCGCAAAACCAGGAACAAAAAATTATAATGCATTATCCATCTTATTACAAGTCGAAGCTAAAGTATTCAAAATGTTGGATGTAAAGCGCCAAATGTTTTATCCAATACCTAATGTAGATAGTGTGGTTATTCGCATTGAAAAATTTTCTAAACCAATCATATCCGAAGAACTTATGCCATTTTTGAGAAAAATGGTTAAAGAAGCATTTCGTCAAAAGCGTAAAACACTTGTCAATAATTGGCATGAAGCATATCATATAGAGAAGAAAGACTTAATTGATTTTCTAATTGAACAAGGCATAGATCCTTATGCAAGGGCTGAAAGTTTATCGATTGACACATTTCTAAAATTACGGGAGGCATGGCCATATGATTGTTGAAAAAGCATATGCAAAACTAAATTTAGCACTTGATGTTACCAGTAAACGTGAAGATGGTTATCACAATCTTGAGATGATTGTAGTTTCACTTGAATTACATGATGTCTTAACTTTTGAACCTTATCATCGCATTGTTTTAAATTGTAATGTTGATATACATGACAATTCAGTTTTTAAAGCTGCTAAATTAATTCAAGAAAAATACAAAGTAACTGAAGGTGTGAAAATTATACTAGAAAAAAATATTCCGATTGGTGCTGGTTTAGGCGGGGGTTCATCAGACGTAGCAGCTACTATTAGAGGATTAGATCAGTTTTGGGGTTTAAATTTATCGAAAAAAGATAAAGAAAATTTAGCATTATCTTTAGGTTCTGATACGTTGTTTTCACTGTATGGAGATCCAGCTTATGTGTCTGGACGGGGAGAACACATGGAATTTTTGAAACCGATTTATATACCCATCGTATATCTTTATCCATCTTTAATTGAAGTATCCACAAAAACAGTATTTGAAAATCACGAAATTAAGAGCCCTAACTTGCCTTTTGAGTCTTTAGTATATGATTATCAAAATCAAATCTTTGATCGATTTAATGAAAAATCATATAATGCTTTGACGCCAACTACTTTAAAGGTATATCCAGCTCTTAAAACACACGTTAAAACATTAAGAAAAATTGATCCATATGTTAAGATGACGGGAAGTGGATCTACATTCTTCACAATTTTGTTTAACCCTGATGATGAAGTAATATTAAAAAAACTACTTAAAAATTCAATTAACTTTATTAAAACACAGACAAAAGCCTAAAAAAATTTAACATTTTTGTATCTATATGTTATAATTTAGCCAAAGAAGGTCGTCACGGAGGGCAAAATGAAAATTACCGATGTAAGAGTGAAATTGGTTAGTAGTGAAAGTCGATTAAGAGGTGTAGCAACCATAACCTTTGATGAAAGTTTTGTTGTACACGATATTCGAATCATTGAAGGCGAAAATGGAATTTTTGTAGCAATGCCAAGCAAAAAAACACCAAATGGAACCTTTAGAGATATCGCCCATCCAATTCACGGAGAAATGCGTAAGGCGATTGAAGATGCAATCGTAGTTGCCTATCAAGAAGCATTGGCTAATCCAGTAGAAGATACTGAAGAGTAATTGATTAGACGCTGCAAACATTAAAATCTTTTTTGCGCCAGCAAAAAGATTTTTTTTTGATGATGCATAAACAATTTGACCCCTTTTTGGGTATAATGGATATAGAGATTAAAGGAGTGAGAAAATGGCTGTAATCGATGGAAAAAAGGTTAAACTTTTTTCATTAAGTTCAAATCGAGCCCTAGCTGAGGAAATATCTAAAGCTTCTGGAATTGAACTTAGTAATGCTGATGTTGTTCGATTCGCAGATGGTGAGATTTCTGTAAATATCGAAGAGAGTGTTCGTGGACATGATGTTTTTGTTGTGCAATCAACTTCTAGACCAGCAAATGAACATTTAATGGAATTACTGATATTAGCAGATGCTGTTAAGCGTGCTTCTGCAAAGACGTTAACGGTGATCATGCCATATTATGGTTATTCAAGACAAGACCGAAAATCAAAATCACGTCAACCAATTACAGCAAAGCTAGTTGCGGATCTGCTACAAGTTGCAGGTATTGACCGTGTGATTTCAATTGATTTACATGCAGCACAGATACAAGGTTTTTTCAACATTCCAATTGATAATTTTCCAGCAGCTCCACTCCTTGCTGATTACTTCTGTTATTCAAAGAAACTTGAAAATGTCGTCGTCGTGTCACCAGATCATGGCGGTGTGACAAGAGCGCGTATTTTTGCTAGATTTTTTGATGCACCACTCGCTATTATAGATAAAAGACGCCCTGAACCAAATAGGGCAATTGTGCAAAATATTGTAGGGGAAGTTAAAGGTAAAATCGCCATCATGGTTGATGATATCATTGACACTGGTGGTACACTTGTTGCAGGGGCTGAAGCTTTACTTGAAGCTGGTGCTACAAAAGTTTATGCAGCAGCAACTCATGCGGTTTTTTCTAATGATGCATTAGATCGTCTTCAAGAATCTGTATTCGAAGAAGTAGTTGTAACAAATACAATTAAAATTGACCATCAACCTCATCATACAAAAATTAAGCAACTTTCGATTGGGCCACTCTTAGGACAATCTATTCTTCATATTGTTAAAGACGAACCAATCAGTCAAATATTTGATCAAATATCACATAGTGAATCGAGCCATCAATGAAACTCATAATTGGATTAGGGAACCCAGGCAGTAAGTATCAAAAAACACGACATAACATTGGGTTTATGGTAATTGATGATTATTTAAAAAAGCATCAAGTATCAATGAAATATGATACAAAATTTAACGCTGAAGTCGCACAAATAACCTTGCGGAGTGAAAAAATATATGTTATTAAGCCTTCAACATATATGAACTTATCAGGAGAAGCCGTTTTAAAGTTTGTAAATTATTACAACATTGATGTTGATGATATTTTGGTATTTGTTGATGATATTAATTTATCTTCTGGCAAATTAAGACTGAGAGAAACGGGCGGTCATGGTGGTCATAATGGGTTAAAAAATATCATTGGTTTATTAAAAACCGAAGACTTTAAACGCGTAAGAATTGGTATAGACAATAACCCATCGATGCCTCTTGATAGTTATGTTTTAGGTCAATTTAGCGAAGATGAATTAGCGTTATTAAATCGAGCGATTGATATATCCACGAATATTATTGAAGATTTTATTGAAAATTTACCATATAAAGATATTATGACAAAATATAACACCCAAACATAAGTTTGGGTTTTACTTATCTAGGAGCATTTCATGATTGGTGTTATCGAAACATACACAAAATTGAATGAGTTAATCAAACCCTCAAATAAAACTGTTTATTATAACGGATCCACAGAAACATATAATGCTTATATGGTCTCATTGGATTTTAAAAAAAATAAAAAAACGGTTTTTGTGGTAACTCCTAATTTATATGAGGCACAAAAATATTATGATCGTTTAAGTCAAATCATAGAACGTGATGATGTTCTTTTTTACCCTGCGGATCAAACATTAACTTCCATGATGGCTTTAGGAAGTCCAGAATTTAAATCCGAAAGACTATATACGTTAAAACAACTACTCACAGGAAACCCCTATATTGTTGTTACAACACTTCAAGGATTTTGCCAACGGCAATTAACACCTAAAGATTATATTCAAAGTGTTAAATGGGTAAAATCTGGTGAAAGTTACCAACTTGAATCATTAATACAATATTTGGTTTATAGTGGATATTCAAGAACATATACGGTAGAAAAACCAGGAGAGTTTAGCGTAAGAGGAAATATTGTTGATATTTTCACATTAAACTTTGAACATCCGTATCGTTTAGATTTTTTTGGTGATTTATTAGAACAAATCAAAGTTTTTGATGTTGAGACACAACGATCTTTTAGTGTTTTGGAACAAATCGAAATAGCGCCGATGCATGAATTATTTTATACAGACAAAATGAAAAGTGATGCGATCAAGAAAATTCATAAATTCTTTGAAAATAAAACACTATCTGAACGTGAAAGAGAAAAGTTAAATCGTGATTTAGAATCCTTAGAGATGCGTACAAAACTTGATGGACTTAATTTATATATTCCATTTTTCAATGATCAGGTTTCAACTCTCATTGATTTTTCTCATGATTTCCAATTGTATGTCATTGAACCATCTAAAATGTTTGTGAATGAAGAATCTATTGATCATGATTTAGATACTTATGCAATTTCTATGAATGGGCGAAGTTTTTTAGGTATTCCATTTCGTGTTGAACTTCAAGAACAATTAAAAAACAAACATATTGAAATTGAAAATAATAATTTTATACAACATAATAATACCGTAAATTTGGGCGTGACAGAACCTAATCAATACCGCGGTAATTTGAAGTTGCTACTTTTAGATTTGAAAGACATAATGAACACTTATAAAATCATGATTTCAGCTCACAATAAAACATTTTTTGAAGAAATCACATCTTATTTGAAGCAAAATCATGTAATTTATGATGACTCTATTGATAACCACTCTGGAATCTATGTTATCGATAAACCAACATATGGTTCTTTTTGGTCATCAAATGATCAACTAATTATACTTGATGAATCACAAATTTTCCAATCACGAATGAGACCAGCCATTCGTTATCGAAGTGTATTAAATCAATCACAAAAAATTAGAAGAGTCGAAGATCTAAATGTTGGTGACTTTGTTGTTCACTATGATTATGGTATTGGTCAGTACGTGGGGCTCAAAACGATGGAACTTTCTTTAGAGAAAAGAGATTATCTACATATTATCTACGCGAATCAAGAAGCTTTATATGTTCCGATGGATCAAATTGATATGGTTTTAAAATATAGCAGCCATGATGGAATGCACCCTAAATTATCAAAATTAGGTGGTAAGCAATGGACAAAGACAAAAGCAAGTGTTCGAATGAGAATCAAAGATTTAAGCGATCGATTAATTCAACTCTATGCGTCTAGACAACAAGCAATCGGATTTAAATACAATCAAGATAATGAAATGCAAATGGCTTTCGAAAGAGATTTTATATATGAAACAACAAAAGACCAACAGAAAGCCATTTTGGATACAAAACACGATATGGAACTCGAAAAACCGATGGATCGATTGATTTGTGGTGATGTTGGATTTGGGAAAACTGAAGTTGCTCTTCGCGCAGCATTTAAAGCAGTGTTAAATCAAAAGCAAGTTTTATATTTAGTGCCAACAACCGTACTTGCACGGCAACACTTTTACACATTTAAAGAACGATTTGAAAAATATGGAGCAAATGTAGCTTTGATGAGTCGATTTGTTACACCAAAAAAAATGAAAGAAACGGTTGACAAATTAAAAAAAGGATTTATTGATGTTGTCATCGGTACGCATCGACTCTTATCTGAAGATGTTAAGTTTAAGGACTTAGGATTATTAATAATTGATGAGGAACAACGATTTGGCGTTGAACATAAAGAAAAAATTAGAGAAATCAAAGTAAATGTTGATACCTTAACATTGTCAGCAACTCCAATTCCAAGAACTTTGCAGATGTCGATGATGGGCTTAAAAGATTTATCAATGATTGAAACTCCACCATTGAACCGGTATCCTGTTCAAACATATGTTGTTGAAAGACACGAACCATTAATTAAAGAAGCAATAAATCGCGAATTAGCTCGTGGAGGACAAGTTTTTTACTTATTTAATCGTGTTCAAGGCATTGAAGGTATGGTTCACAAGTTGGAAAAACTTGTTCCAGAAGCAAGAGTTTGTTTTGCTCATGGAAAAATGGGACGAGATCAACTCGAACAAGTCTTGAGTGATTTCATTGATCATCGTTATGATGTTTTAGTTGCAACAACGATTATTGAGACAGGTGTTGATATTCCTAATACAAATACATTGGTTATTCATGACGCTGATAAACTAGGGTTGTCACAACTTTACCAAATTAGAGGTAGAGTCGGAAGAAGTGATCGAATTGCTTACGCATATCTTTTATTTGACGCATATCGAAATATTAATGATGAAGCAAAAAAAAGATTAAGTGCAATCCAAGATTTTACAGCTTTAGGTAGTGGATTTAAAATTGCAATGCGTGATTTATCGATTCGAGGCGCCGGAGATGTTCTGGGCTCTGAGCAATCGGGATTCATTGATTCTGTTGGTATGGAATTATACATGAAACTGCTTGAAGAAGCTGTTACCGGGATATCTTTAGATAGACCAAAAGAGACCCAAATCGATGACGTATTTGCTCCAAGACACGTTGATCCGAATTATGTAAGTTTGGATAGTGTAAGAATTGAAATTCATAAACGTATTAGTGGCTTAAATCGTTTAAGCGATGTTGACGATTTTAAAAAAGAACTTATCGATCGATTTGGACCTCTTGATGCTGAGTTGTTGCTTTACATGTACGAACGTCTATTTAAAAAATACGCTTCTCAAATTGGAGTTCAAAAAACGATAGTGGATAAAGATTTAACAACACTTGTTTTATCACTTGAAGCCTCTCAAAAAGCAAATGGTGCACGTTTATTTGAAAAAGCAAATGCGTTCCATACACAAATACGACTTGCATATATCAAGGGTCATATTCACATCATATTAGTGACGAAAGGCAAGAAAGAGCATTGGCTCTATTTGTTTGACCAATTTTTGGATGATTTGATTTATAATAAGTTATAGAGGTGAAACGATATGGCGGTAGATATTTTAAAAATTTCAAAGGATGCACGAGACGCAAAAAAGATTTATGATGATGTTATCGATGCATCCATAGGTATGTTCTTTGATGAAGATAAGTCGATTGGTGGGATGCCTTCGGTTTCCAAAGCTATCAGATCATTAGTTGATGACCAAGTGCTTCCATACCCATCAGTTGATGGTGGACCCAATTTTAAAAAGGAATTAATATCCTGGGTTCTCGGTAAATATGAGAGTGACATCAAAAAAAGCATGTTTGTCGATGCATGTGCAACTCCAGGCGGCAGCGGAGCAATCGCATCAACATTTTCAGTGATGACAAAACCAAAAGAATACATTTTTGTTTCTGATGTCAGATGGCAATATGAACGATTTGCTGATCGTGCAAAATTAAATATTTTTGAACATAAACTTTTTAATGGAGATTCTTTTAATATCCAAAGTTTTAAAGAAAGATTAGATGCACTTTGTGCGATTCAACATCGCGTGATTGTTATCATTAATGATCCATGTCACAATCCAACCGGTTACACACTAAGTTTGAACGAATTTGATCAAATTATAGATATTATGAATCAGAAGAAGGACAATGAAATTGTATTCTTATATGATGTCGCATATTTAGAATTTACGCATGAAGAAGATAACCGTTTAAAAATGAGTTATTTACCTAAACTAGCATCACATGTAACAACGATTATCACTTTTAGTGGATCAAAAACATTTGGTGTTTACGGTTTAAGAATGGGTGCGGCAATTATATTATCCAAGGATAAAGAAAAAGTAACTGATATCCATAAAAAATTTGTGAACGAAGCTAGAGGTTCTTGGTCTGCTACTCCAACAATATCCATTGAACTTTTCAATCACTTTGCAATACCTGAAAACAAAAAAGTATTTTTAAAAGATTTAGAACGTTTGAATGGAATTGTACAAGCAAGATCTAAATCTTTTAACGAACAAGCGAAGGAAATTGGTCTAGTAACGTATCCGTTTAGAAGCGGTTTTTATACTGTGATACTTACAAAAGACCCAGATCAAGACTATCTTAAACTGCAGGACCATCATATTTACGCTGTTCCAATGAATGGTGGTATTCGTTTAGCTTTATGTAGTCTTTCATTGAACGAAATTCAAGGTCTGCCTCAAAAGATTAAGTCGATTCTTAATCTATAGTAGAAGCGCTTTCATCAAAGCAACTCATATGGTATAATAAAAGTATCTTGGTACAAGGTACTTTTTTATTGCAAAGGAGAACTTATGGAAAAAATAACAGTATTATGCGAAAAAATGGGAGTCATTGGTGAAGAGTGTATTCCATATGGATTTGACAAAGCGAAAGTTGATTTATCTGTATTAAAAAGATTAGAAAATAAACCAAATGGAAAACTTATTTTAGTGACTGCCATTAATCCAACACCAGCTGGTGAAGGGAAAACCACCGTATCGATTGGATTAACTCAAGGCTTAAAAGAAATAGGTAAACATCCGGTATTAGCGTTAAGAGAACCAAGTTTAGGACCTGTTTTTGGACTCAAAGGTGGAGCAACAGGTGGAGGGAAAGCTAGTGTGACTCCATCTGATGATATAAATCTTCATTTTACAGGAGATTTGCATGCCATAACAGCTGCAAATAATTTATTATCTGCGCTGATTGATAATCATATATTCCAAGGGAATGAACTTGGAATAGAAACCGTCACATGGAAACGGTGCATGGATATGAATGATCGCAGTTTAAGAGATATCGATACACCGATTAGAAAAGATGGATTTGTAATTACAGCAGCAAGTGAAATTATGGCAATTTTAGCATTATCCAGCGATCTTAAAGATTTAAAGGCAAGAATTAATCGTATACTTGTGGGTTACACAAAAGAAAATAACCCAGTTTTTGTGAGCGATTTAGGTGGTGCAGATGCCATGACGTTGCTCTTAAAAAATGCAATGAACCCTAACCTTGTTCAAACCATTGATGGTGTTCCAACATTTGTTCATGCCGGACCATTTGCTAATATCGCACACGGATGTAACTCAATTGTTGCAACCAAATTAGCTTTAAAACTAGGAGATTATGCAGTGACTGAGGCTGGATTTGGTGCTGATTTGGGCATGGAAAAATTTATAGATTTAAAAATGCCATATTTAAATAAAAATGTGGATGCTATTGTTATTGTTGCAACTCTACGTGCACTGAAATCACATGGTGGTGCTGAAGACTTTTCTCTCGAAAACCATGAAGCACTTCGTTTAGGTATTCCACATTTAAATAAACATATTGAAAACATAAAAGAATTTGGTTTACCCTATGTGGTTGCTTTAAATCATTTTTATACGGATACAGAGGATGAACTCAGTATTTTAATGAACTGGGCAAAAGAAAATAACCACCCAATCGCATTAGCTAAAGGGTTTAGCGAAGGTGGTAAAGGTATGATTGATTTAGCAAAAATTGTTGTAGAAATTGCTAACAAAAAATCTACAATAAAGCCAGCCTATTCTAAAGATGATATTCCACAAGTTAAAATTGAAAAAATTGCCAAGAACTTATATGGTGCGAATGAAGTAATTTTCACGAAAAAAGCGAGAGAACAACTAGAACATTATGCAACACTTGGTTGGAATTTACCTGTTTGCATGGCGAAAACACCACTGTCTTTAACGGGTGATCCTAAAATCAAAGGATTACCCACAGACTTCACATTAACCATTCAAGAGATTAGACCTTCACTAGGTGCAGGATTCCTAGTTGCACTAACAAAAGGTATCATGGTAATGCCTGGTTTAAATAAAACACCACGTGCAATTTCTATGGTCGTGGACGATGAGGGAAATCTCATCGATTAAGGAGGATATGATGATCCTATTAGATGGGAAAAATGTTGCAAAAGAACGTAATTTAGCATTAAAAGAAAATATCGAAACATATACCAAAACGTATCGTGAACCTCAGCTTGCCATCATTTTGATTGGAGATAATCCAGCGAGTATTTCATATGTTACCGGTAAAGGAAAAGCATGCAAACTTGTTGGCATAAAGCACACTTTACATCATCTAGAAGATACAGTGACAGAAGATGAAGTTGCTTTACTCATTGAAAGGCTTAATCGAGATGAAGACATCGATGGCATTTTATTGCAATTGCCAATTCCAAAACACCTCAATGATTCAAAGCTTATTGACATGATTTCAAGAGATAAAGATGCTGATGGTTTTCATGTTGTTAACCAGGGATATTTATATCAGAAAAAACCAACGATATATCCAGCAACTCCGAAAGGTATTATATCGTTATTAGAACACTACAATATTCAAATTGCATCAAAACATGCAGTTATAATTGGCAGAAGTAATATCGTTGGATTCCCTGTTGCTCGTTTGCTTATGGATCGTGGAGCAACGATTACAGTTTGTCACAGACAAACAATAGATCTTGCATATCATACAAAACAAGCAGACATCATTATTGCATCAGCTGGTACACCTTTACTTGTAAAAAAAGAGATGGTTAAAGAGGGTGCGATTGTTGTTGACGTCGGTGTGAATCGATTAGAAGGAAAACTTGTAGGCGATGTTTGTTTCGATGAAGTTAAAGAAGTTGCAAGTTATCTCTCACCTGTTCCAGGTGGTGTAGGGCCTATGACAATTAATGCGCTCTTAGAAAATACATTTGAATTATACTTAAAACATATTGAAGTGTGATACATTTTAATGATTGAGCACCCATTTTTTGGGTATTTTTTTCATAATATAATGTTACAATAGTAATGTAAAAAAGTAAGGAGTATATCCTATGAATATTTGGCATGATATTAGCAAATCAAGAATTAAGCCTGATCGCTTTGTTGCCTGTATTGAAATCTCAAAAGGCAGCAAAAAAAAATACGAACTCGATAAAGAAACAGGTATGATCATTCTTGATCGTATTTTATTTACATCAACACACTATCCGGCAAATTACGGATTTATTCCAAGAACATATGCTGGAGATAATGACCCATTAGATGTTTTAGTTTTATGCCAAGAGGATATTGAACCGTTATCCATTGTGAATTGCTATCCAATTGGTGTTATAAAAATGATTGATTCTGATGAAATCGATGAAAAAATTATTGCTGTGCCATTTGGTGATCCATCCTTAACACAATACAAAGATATTAGCGAATTACCTCAGCATCTATTAACCGAAATGAGTCATTTTTTTGAAGTTTATAAATCGTTAGAGGGTAAAAAGACATATATATTAGATATTGAAGGCGTCGAAGAAGCTAAAAAGATTATCAATTCATGCATTGAAACTTACGAAGAAAAATTTAAAGATAGAGCTAAGAAAGAGGAATAATTTTATGGGAAGAGCATTTGAAGTACGAAAAGTAGCGATGCAAAAAACTGCTGCTGCAAAAGGTAAACTCTATGCAAAATATGGCAAAGAAATCTATATGGCCGCTAAATCTGGAACTCCTGATCCAGATACTAATCAAACATTAAAACGAATTATTGAAAAAGCTAAAAAAGAACAAGTTACTGCAGATGTTATCAAACGAGCTATTGAAAAAGCCAAAGGTGGAAGCGATGAAAATTACGCGGAAGCAAGATATGAAGGATTTGGTCCTGGGAATTCAATGATTATTGTCGAATGTTTAACAGATAATCCAAATCGGACCATCGCAGAAGTTCGTAATTGTTTTACGAAAACGGGTGGTAAGTTAGGTGTTTCAGGTTCAGTTATGCACCAATTCAATCATTATGCTGTTCTTACAATGCCGGGATTAACAGAGGATGAAGTTCTTGAAATTTTAATAACCAATGATTTAGATGCTCAAGAAATAGAAACAGATGATGTAGGCGTTACAGTTTATAGTGATGCGTCTAATTTTAATAACATTCGCCAAGCGATTTTAGATGTTTATCCTGATTTTGATTTTGATACAGAAGAAATTATGTGGTTGCCAATTATGGAAACATCTTTTGACCACGAAGAAGATCAAGATAAATTCGATCGACTCATTTCTATGTTAGATGAGATAGACGATGTCCAAAACGTTTATCATAACATCAGTTTCAAAGAATAAAAATACGTTTTTTCGAGGTTACTTAAATTCCGTAAAATACTAAACAAAAGAAGCGTTTTCAGTGACCTGAATGCTTCTTTTAATTTGCTTTTTATTATGCTATAATAAACTGAAGAATCATCGAGGAGGATAGAATGAATCTACGATTGAAAGATGCCGAAATCGATAGTTTTATCCAAAAAGAACTAAATCGACAAGAAGAGCACATAGAATTGATTGCATCTGAAAACTTTGTTTCACCTGCAGTCTTAGAAGCACAAGGGTCAATTTTGACGAATAAATATGCTGAAGGATATCCAAAAAAACGATATTATGGTGGATGTGAGTTTGTAGATGAAATTGAAACACTAGCCATTGAACGATTAAAAAAATTGTTTGATGCAAAACATGTTAATGTTCAACCACATTCAGGTTCACAAGCAAATATGGCAGTATATCAAGCGTTGTTAAATCCAGGAGATAAGATTTTAGGAATGTCCCTTGCAGAGGGTGGACATTTAACTCATGGGTTTAACTTAAATTTTTCTGGTAGATTTTATCAGTCTTATTTTTACGGTGTTGATCAAGTTACCGAACAAATTGATTATGAAAAATTAAGAGAAATTGCACTTGAAATTAAACCTAAGCTCATCATTGCTGGCGCAAGTGCTTATTCGAGAATTATTGATTTTAAACGCTTTAGAGAAATTGCTGATGAAGTTGGCGCATATTTACATGTGGACATGGCACATATTGCTGGATTGGTTGCTGCGAAAGTTCATCCTTCTCCACTTCCTTATGCGCATGTCGTATCATCAACGACTCATAAGACGTTAAGGGGACCTCGTGGAGGTATTATCTTAACAAATGACGAAACTATAGCGAAGAAGATTGATAAAGCAGTATTTCCTGGCATTCAAGGTGGTCCACTAATGCATGTCATTGCAGCAAAAGCTGTAGCATTTAAAGAAGCACTTAATGATGATTTTACTGAATATCAAAAACAAGTAGTAAAAAACGCTCAAGCACTAGCGGATGAATTAATGAAGTTAGGGTATCCTATCGTGAGTGGTGGAACAGATAATCATTTATTTTTAGTTAATGTAAAAAAAACATTAGGTATTACAGGTCTTGATGCAGAAAATACATTACATCGTGTTAGTATTACATGCAACAAAAATGGTGTACCATTCGATACTGAAAAGCCTGCTTATGCAAGTGGTATTCGATTGGGGACACCCGCAGTTACAACTAGAGGATTTAAAGAAGATGACATGCGACTTGTTGCAAGTTTCATCGATCGGGCATTACGTTCTAAAGACGATCCTATTGTGATCGAAACCATTAGAAAAAAAGTCATTGAATTGACTAAAAAATATCCATTATACACGAAGGGAGTATAAAAGATGATAGCAAGAACAAGATATATCCCAGATGGGAAAAAGCATCTAAAAGAGTTACCAATCTTGCATTACCTTGATGCAGAATATTTATACTATCCAGTGACGAGTGCGCGTTGTCCAGAAGGAGAAACATGCGTTAGAGGTGGCCAATTTGTTAAAGTTGGAGAAGTCATTGGTACAAGAAAAGGTGCATTCTTCGAACAACCCATGCATGCTACCGTGAGTGGTGAAGTTGTCGGTTACGAAAATCATGTCGATCAAAGCGGTAAAGTAGTTAACTGTTTAATCGTTAAAAACGATAAAAAATATGAACTTTATGAATCTATTATTGACCGGACAGATGAAGAAATCGAAGCTTTAACAAAAGATGAGTATGTTGAAATTGTAAAAGAAGCTGGTTTAGTTGGATTAGGTGGGAGCGCATTCCCGAGTTATATTAAATTGGATTCTAAAGATCCAATTGATGTTGTGATTGCCAATGGCGTCGAATGTGAACCTAATTTAATCAGTGATTATGGATTAATGATGACAAGTCCTGAAATGATTATTCGTGGATTGATGTATGCCATGAAATCTTCTGGTGCTAAACGTGGTGTTATTGCCATCAAGAAAAAATATGTTGAGCTCTATGAACGTTTAAGTTTCAAACTTAAAGAATTCCCAAATGAAAACATTGAAGTTATAAACGTAGGCAACTATTACCCTCAAGGTTGGGAACTTGCCATGATCAAAGAAGCTTTAAATATAAAGATTCCTCAAGGAGAATTACTATCAAAATATGGAGTTTTAAATTTTAACGTCTCTACTTTGGCAAGCATTTATATGGCAGTTAAGAAGAGATTGCCTGTACTTGAAAGATTCATTACATTTAGTGGTGATGGCATTCACAATAAAACCTTTAGAGCTCGTATTGGTACTTTAATGACTGATTTAATTGAATTAGCTGGTGGTTATGTCGATAAAGATAAACCTAAAGTACTCATCTTAGGCGGACCTATGATGGGAACAAACATCAATCGCGATGATATCGTTATGACCCATACAACAACCAGTTTAATTGTGATGAACGAAGAAGTACTTAAAGAGGAACCTTGTGTTCGTTGTGCATCGTGTGTATATTCTTGTCCAGTTCAAATTCAACCCGTCCAAATCATGAATGCATATAAAGTTCGTGATAAAGATGCGTTAAAGATGCTTGAAGTTAGCAAGTGTATCGAATGTGGATTATGTTCATATGTATGTCCATCAAAGATTCACTTGACAGAATATATGCGTTCTGGCAAACGCTTTGCTAGCAAATAGGAGGAAATGATATGCAAACAGTAAAACAAACAAGTCCTTATATTCGTAAAGCCGTTTCGACCAAACGAATGATGACGGACGTTCTCATTGCATTATTACCAGTAACCGCTTTTGCAATTTATCGCTTTGGATTTGATGCGATTATTCGAATTATCGTATCGCTAATTGTGATGATTGGATTAGAGGCTTTAGCATTTGGAATGATGCATAAGGCGAAAAAAGAAGGAACCAAAATTGAAAAACTAAAATCGAGATATGAAGAATTTTCGATTAACAATATCATTACTCCTGCAATTAGTGGATTAATATTTGCAATGATTATTCCATCTAAACTTCCAATTTATGCAGTGATTGTAGGGGCAGCATTTGGTATTATTGTTGGTAAAATGCTATTTGGTGGCTTAGGCTCAAACATTTTTAATCCAGCAGCTGTTGGTCGGATATTTATTACTCTTGCATTAACACCAATGTTTACAGGAACTTATGTTGGCGTTGATTTAGTTGCAGGAAGCACTGCACTTTCAACTTTAAGAAGTGGTTTAGGATTCCCAGGCGTTTTAAATAGTTATCCACTTATGGATATGTTTATGGGCTTCACACCCGGTGCTATGGGTGAAATAAGCGCTTTAGCTATTTTAATTGGTGGCGTTTATTTACTGATTCGTCGCTCCGCTGATTATCGTGTTGTTCTTTCTGCGTTTTTTACATTTATTTTGTTGATTGCTTTAGCAGGTTTAAGACTTTATCCTGATCAAGTATTATCTTATACATTGATGCATTTACTTTCTGGCGGACTCATGTTTGGTTTCATCTTTATGATTACAGACCCAGTAACTTCACCCGTAACACGTCCGGGGCGTTTGGCTTATGGTGCCTTAGTTGCTGTTATTGTAGTTCTGATTCGCCTATTCGGATCTTATCCAGAAGGAGTTGCATTTGCGATTCTATTTATGAATATGTTTGTTCCATTGATCGATTACCCACAATGGGCAACCAATAAATTCAAGCCAGCATTTATAATTAGTTTTGTTATCGGCTTAATTGTATTCGGCCTTGTCGTATTTTTTGGTGTAGGAGGTAGTGTATAATGAAAGAATTTTTTAAAAAACCTCTTGTTCATTACACAACAGTATTAACGATTGTTGCCATCGTATGTGGCTTATTGATTGGAGGTGTCAATGCAATTACTGCTCCAGTTATTAAGCAAAATTTGATTGATGCTCAAAATAAAGCATATCAAGAAGTATTACCTGCGGGTAAAACATTTGAAGAAATTAAACTTAATAACGTACCAGTATCAATTACGACAGTAGTTAAAGGTTTAGATGGTTCAAATCAAGTTATTGGATATATTTATGTTGCATCAGGCACAAATAAGCATGGTTCTATGACGATTGCTATTAGTATTGATGCCAAAGGAAAGATTTTGGGTGCTCAATTCGTTGACATTCAACAAACATTGAATGTCGAAGGCACACGTCAAAATTTATCCGCATTTGTTGGTACACAAATCAGCGCACTTTCTCCTGATGGAGATTTAGTGAGTGGTGTAACAAATAGTTTAAATACAGTGAAAGCATTATTAACAGATGTTGCAACCGTGCATGCAGAAGTTGCAGATGTTCCAGCTGATCCATATACAAAAATGTTTGGTGAAGGTTTTAGTAAAGAAGTTGATTCTTCATTTACAGCAACTGAATTTGTCAAATCAAGAGAGCTTGTAAAAGATTCTAATGGAACTGACATTGCATATCTCTATAAATTAAACGGGTTTAGCATTTATAACAGCGAATCTACTGAAGAAAAAGATATCACTCTTTATGTTGGTGTTGATCTGACAAATAACATACTGGGTATTGTTGCACCTTTGAATGAATACAATCATACAGCAGGTGGATTATACACAAACACAATAACATTCCTTGAAGTCTACACCAATACAGCATTAAGTGATGTTGAAACTACAGGTGCTGATTTAACATCAGGAGCAACTAATTCAAAAAATTTAGCTAATCAACTTATGGCAGCATTGAAGGAGGTTGTTCTCGGATGAAAAAAGAAAACTTATGGTTATTAATTAATACAGGCATTATGCTTGTCATTGGTATTCTCTTAATTATTGTAGCGAATACTGTAATTCCAAAAGAACCTAAGGATCGTTTATTTAACCAAGTAGTTAATCTTGAAAATCAAAAGACGATTGAAGGTGTTCCTGCTGGGAATAGTTATGCAACAATCGATTACAAAGCCGATGCAGTTACAAGATCTGGTGAAGTTTTAGGGACTGTTTACAATGTCAAAATTAAAAATGGTTATAAATTATCTTCAGACGATGCGAATGGCATGATTGAGTTACTTATCGGTATTGATCAAGAAGATTTGGTTTATGTCGAAATTGTGATTCTAAATCAATCGAATTGGACAGTAAAAGGTATTCAAAAATATATTGTTGAATACTATGATGGTGTTCTACTTGAACAAATTGAAAAATTCCCATCATATGATGCAGCCGATTTAGAAGCGGGAGCAACCGCTGTTGATAGTACAGGCGCAATTAAAAATCTTATTATTAGAACTCTAAAGGTACACTTCAATATTCAAGATGATCCTTATACTGATTATTTTGGTGAAGGTTATTCATTAGAAGATGATTCAACTTTTATTCCGGCAGATAAAGTTGTCTATAAACAAAATGTTAAAGATTCTGCTGGTAATCCTACAGGTACTATTTATGAACTTAAGGGTACTGGTGAATATCTAGGCTATGATGGCATCTCATCTGGATCAATTACAATGTATGTATTATTCGATGAAAATGAAGAGATTATTGCCATCTTAATGCCTGATTCGCTATATGGTCACACTGCGGGATTTAAAGCTAGAAATGATGCGTACTTAAGTGAATTTATTGGTTTAACGATTTCAGAAATTCAAGCAGTAATCGATGATAATGCAGACCTAGAGACAGGTGCAACCGGTTCTAAAGCACTGATTGATTCGTTGTTATCTGCACTAAGTGAGGTGAACTAACATGACTGATGCTAAAAAAGTTCCAGCTAAAAAGACAGCTGAAAAAAATGAAGATTCACTTCTAAATATTTTTACTAAAGGTATTTGGAAAGAAAATGGCATTTTCGTGATGGTTCTCGGAATGTGTCCTGCACTTGCAGTAACATCAACTTTCGAAGGTGCATTTGGAATGGGAATTCTTGTGTTCCTCGTACTTACAATGACTAATATCTCAGTATCTGCGATTAGAAAAGTAGTACCAAATACTGTAAGAATACCCGTATATATCATTATCATTGCCACAGAAGTTACGATTATTAAGATGCTTGTTGATGCCTTCGCTCCTGCGCTTGCCGCTGAACTAGGTGTTTTCATTGCCTTAATCACTGTAAACTGTGTAGTCTTCGGACGCGCTGAATCATTTGCATCTAAAAACTCAGTTGGTAAATCTGCACTTGATGGAATGGGTGTAGCAGTTGGTTTTGGTTTAGCACTCGTAATTATTGGATTCTTTAGAGAATTTTTAGGCACAGGTATGATCCAATTAGGTAAGATTTTACCACTTGGATTTGAATACACTGTTTTGGGCAATTCTGGATTAGATAAATATGCATTTTCAGTGCTTGTTCAACCTCCAGGAGCTTTCTTGGTGATTGGTTTTATTCTAGCCGTGATTGTTGCAGTTAGACAAGCAAAGGGGGCTAAGAAATAATGAACTTAATTGCGATATTAATTTCTGCGATGATTGTTAACAACATCGTATTGATGCAGTTCTTAGGTCTTTGTTCATTCTTTGGTGTCTCAACAAAGATGAAATCTGTTCTTGGGATGGGTGCAGCTGTAATTGTTGTTATTTTCTTAGCGGCAGCAATCACCTTTCCCCTATACAAATATGTCTTAGTTCCATTAGAAATTCAGTACATTGATACGATTGCATTTATTTTGGTCATTGCGTCTTTAGTACAATTAACGGAATTAGTCATTAAACGGTTTTCACAAAATTTATATAAAGCACTTGGTGTTTACCTTCCACTTATTGCAACCAACTGTGCGGTATTAGGTGTTGCATTAACAAACATTACCATTGATCAAACTTATCTCGAAGCTTTATTTAATGCGCTTGGTGGTGGTTTGGGTTATGCATTTATCATCATTACGTTTACAGCAATTCGTGTGCGTTTGGATTCAGCAAGCGTCCCTAAAGCACTTAAAGGTATGCCAATAGCTTTAGTGACTGCTGGTTTAATGGCATTAGCATTTATGGGATTGGCAGGTATTATATAATGTGGACGAGTTATTTAATTTTAATTGGCATCATTTCAGGTTTTATTGGACTTTATATGCTTACGATGCATTTAAATAAGAAGATTGCAGTTCCTGAAAGTTGTAAAGCAGCTTACTTAGAAGCTCAATCTTGTGAATCATGTGCTTCTCGTGGTGGAGGTTGTGGTTTTAATGACGCTATCGAATTCATGAAGGAGGTAAAACCGGAATGACCATTTTATATCCTTTCATTGTTCTTGGTGGACTTGGAATTATTCTTGGAATTATTTTGTCACTTGCTAACCAATATCTATCAGTAAAAGAAGATCCACGCATTGATGATATTGAAAAATTATTACCTAATTATAATTGTGGTGCATGCGGAACTCCTGGTTGTCGTGCTTTTGCTACTGGTATTGTGAATGGTGAAGTAAAAAACTTATCAAGATGTAAACCAGGAAAAGTAGATAAACATTACAATCCTATTTTAGAGTATTTAAAGGATCATCCAAATCCGGATGGCTCTGCTGTTGATGTGAAGATTTAGGACATTCATTGTCCTTTTCTTTACTAGAAAAAAGTTTAAATGAAAAAGAGGTTTTTATGAAAAAAATACTATTGATTCCAATTTTAATTTTGATGTCTTTCTCACTCATTGCCTGTCAAGAAAAGACGATGCCTATTAAGCTTACTTTGAGCGATTATATGTACACGTTTATTTCAATTGATATTAAACAGGCACCTTTAAATATGGAAGAAGAAATCAAAGATAACCTCCAAAAAATCTTTCAAATGTACCATGAACTTGCTACAAATGAAGACCCACTGCCTGCGGATTCAACTTACCTAGAAAATATTTACTCTATTAACCAAAAAACTTTACAAAAACTAGAAATTGATGAACCATTATATATGATGTTGCAAAAGTCTTTAGAATATCACGATTTAACAGACGGTCATTTCGATGTTTCGATTGGCAAAATTATTGATGTATGGAAAGAGACTATTCTTGATGAAATGACGGGATATGTGTTTGATGAAATTCCAGTAGAAGTATTTAATCAAGTTCTTGAAGATGTTGATAAAATTGAAGTTATTGATGAGCCATTTACATTGACAGAAGAATCTGGAAAATATTACATTAGAATTAACCATGAAGATGTCAAAATCGACCTTGGTGCAGTAGCGAAAGGATACGCAACTCAAATTGCAGCTGATTACATTCAAAGTTTGGGAATTCAAAATTATTCAATTACATCAGGCAGTAGTTCAATAGTGTTGGGTAAGAACCCTGATCGTGATGGAGAAATTTTTATAATCTCTCTCGCTAATCCGTTAAGAACAGGTACTGATGATCGTTCATATGGCAAAGTTCATGTTAAAGATGCAAGTATAACTACGAGCGGAAACTATGAACAATACGCAATTTATGAGGGTTTAAGATATCATCATATTATTTCTCCTACAACTAAGAAACCAATGCATTACTATCACACAATCACAATTATTGGGCAAGATGCGGGATTGCTAGATGCTATATCAACAGCCATGCTTTCAATGTCTCCAGAAGTTCTTGATGCTTGGTTAGATTTGCATCAAGAAGAACTTGAAATCGAAGTTATTCGTTTTAACTATGATGGAAGCATCACAAAAAACTTAACAAATACTGAATTGTTGGATGCGTAACATGAAAAAAATACGAAGTGTTCAAACAAGACGCGATATTATATTTAGCGTTGCTCTATTTATTATTGTTGGAGCACTTTTTGTGATGTTTAGATTAATTGCACTTAACTCAGATGCAACTCAAGCGTATGTTTATTATGGAGATTTATCGAATCCTATAGTGACCATTGATTTTACTTATAATAACGGTGAAGGCAGAGTTGTAAAAAATTATGACCAAGAGGCGCCAAGCCAATACGGGCAATATCCAATTATTAATGAAGAGGAACAAACTATCACATTGTTAGGTGATTATGAAATTAATAAAGTCAGACAAATTGTGGTCATAAAATATGACTTTACTAAGAAAAGTGTACAAATTATTGAAGAACAAAGTCCAAATAATATATGTAGCAGAGAAGGAGAATCGACAGGTTGGCCACTCATTTGTTTACCGAATCGAGTTCGTGTAGAATTTGATACAAATGAAGAAGACTTTACGATCTAGGGAAATATGAATATTCGTAAAATGACATTGCTCGCTAACCTTTTAGCAATTGCAATTGTCTTAAACATAATTGAATCTGCTTTCCCGATTATTCCTGTTCCTGGGGCAAAAATTGGGTTTGCAAATATTGTAACACTCGTTGTTCTATATATTTATTCTTTCAAGGATAGTAGTATACTAACCATTCTAAGAGTCCTTTTAGTCGCTTTATTAAGTGGGAAATTACTTGGGCCTGTATTTTATATGAGTTTAGCGGGAGCACTTGCTGCCACAGTCGCTATGGGACTTATGAAAAAGACCGATTTTTTTGGTATGATTGGTGTCAGTGTCATCGGTTCAATTTTTCACTGTATTGGTCAAATTGCAGCGGGTATTTTTGTGATTGGAAGCACCGCAATTATTTGGTATTTACCAATTATGTTATTTCTAAGTATACCTTCAGGTGTCTTAACGGGAATCATTGCAAAGAGATTTGTTGCAACATGGCAAACATGGCATAATGAGATTTCTTGAAATTTAAGTGATTATATGAATAATACTTGATTAAAGTATTTATGAATGATATAATATCTTCGCAAAACTTACTATGACCGATTGGTTATGGCGGAAGGAGAAAATTATGAAACCAGGAATTCACCCTAAATTTAACGTACAAACTGTCAAATGCTCAACATGTGGATTTGAACACGAAGTTGGTTCAACTGCGACTAATATTCGCATTGATACTTGCTCAAATTGTCATCCTTTTTACACAGGACAACAAACGTTCATTCAGGCTGCTGGTCGCGTTGAAAAATTCAATAAGCGCTATGGTCTAAACGAAAAGAAGCAAGACAACAAATAACGTGATCATACATCACGTTTTTTATTAAAATTCGAACGAAAGGTGAACCAAATCATGTACCATACCTATAAAAATGGATTTATTGAAGTTGTATGTGGGCCAATGTTTGCTGGAAAAACTGAGGAACTTATTCGCCGCATTAAAAGATTAGAATATGCGAAGCAGAATGTTCTTGTTTTTAAACCGAAAATAGACACTCGATATGCTGTAGGTGAGATTGTATCTCATAATTTAAGTAAAAAACCATCCATTATTATTGAAAAGAGTGATGAAATTCTTAAATATGTCAAAGAAGATACTGATGCAGTGGTTGTTGATGAAGTTCAATTTTTTGATGACGGAATTATTGAAATAGCTGAAAATCTTGCAGATAAAGGTATACGTGTGATTGTGGGTGGATTAGATCGTAATTTTAGAGGAGAACCGTTTGGTCCAATGCCAGAATTGCTTGCTCGAGCTGAATTTGTGACAAAACTTACTGCGATATGTGTAAAAAGTGGTTTGCCAGCCACAAGAACACAAAGAATTATTGATGGTAAACCAGCACACTATAATGATCCTACGATTTTAGTTGGTGCTAATGAGTCGTATGAGCCTAGATCAAGACATTATCATGAAGTCCCAGGGAAACCCCAACTTAAATAAATTCATGTTAGCGGCTCTTGAGCAAGCAAAGAAAGCTGCATTAATCGATGAAGTTCCTATTGGAGCAGTTATAGTTTTTAAAAATAGAATAATTGCACGTGCGTTTAATAAAAGAGAAGAAACTCAATCATTTCATGCACACGCTGAGTTCCTAGCGATGATGAAGGCTGCTAAAAAACTTGGTAGCTGGCGATTGGAAGAATGCGATGTCTATGTTACAATGGAACCGTGTCCCATGTGTGCAGGGGCAATGATTCAAGCAAGAATAAAAAATCTATATTATGGCACGTCAGATCCTAAAGCGGGTGTTGTTGGAAGCGTGATGAATTTACTAGACTATCCTTTCAACCACCAAATTCACGTTGAATCTGGTGTAATGGCTCATGAAAGCCAAATTCTAATTAAAGAATTTTTTAAAGAGTTGCGAAAAAAATGAAAATTCCCCATCAAGCATCATCATTCAATAGTAGCTTGTGAACCTGGTCAGGTCTTGATTGAAGCAGCCATAAGCATGTTTACTATGTGGGTGATGATGCTTGATGGGGATTTTAACCAATTTCAATGAAACTGATATTCAATGAATCAATAGATTCAATGATATAATAAAAAAGACGGAGGATTTAAATATGAAACTTAACCCTAAAATATATAATCAATTAAAAGGAACACCGTTTATGTCGCAAAATATTGACGGTGTATTGGTTGAATTTTTCTACATGGATGACACACCATATCTTTATCAATATGCTGGTAAAGGGAGATTTGCTATTTGGACATCCAATGGTATAAACTATCGCGTCCTTATTGAAAAAACTTACTATGAAGCTATTGAAAAGTTCTATGAAGAACCGATTAATCGCATCTGGGTTCAATTTTTAGATCGTATTGGCAAGATAACAAAGAAAATTAATTTACTTTTTATCATTCCAATTATCATTTTTTATCTAGGTATTGCGGTTTTAGCAACACTATTCCTACAAGAACACATGTTGACAATTTTACTTGTATTGATTGTGATGGTTGTCATTTCAAACATGATTCAAGGACAAATTGTCAATAAAAGAGTTCGTAAAGAAAATCAAGCTGCTCAAGATGAAATCAGAAATTATCTTGGTGAAGGTGGGTTTAATGAAATGGTTCAAAAACAAGAAGAACATTATAAAGCATATTTTAAGTTTGAAGAAGAACCAGTCGAAACCGAGACAATTGAAACAGAAGAAATTGCTGAAGAAGAAACTGAAAAATCAGAGTCAAATTCGGATGAAGAGTAGCTTATTTTTTAAAAGCAGAGATAAAAATTTATGATATATGATGGAATTATTGTCGGAGGAGGGCATGCTGGTGTAGAAGCTGCACTCGCAATGGCACGAATGGGCAATCGAACAATTTTAATTACTGGCAACCTGTCAAAGGTTGCTTCTTTGCCTTGTAATCCTTCGATAGGTGGGCCAGCAAAAGGTATTGTTGTACGTGAAATTGATGCTCTCGGTGGACAAATGGCCAAAAGTGCTGATCAAGGTCAAATTCAAATCAAAATGCTTAATGCTTCAAAAGGACCAGCCGTACGGGCTTTAAGAGCACAGATTGACAAAATCAAGTATCCCAAAATCATGCTGGAAGTGTTAAAAAACACTGAAAATCTCGATCTTAAGGAAGACTTGGTCGAATCATTAATAACAGATGGAACAAGTGTTTTTGGCGTAGTTTTACAATCTGGTGAACAAATATATAGTAAAACAGTCATTTTAACAACGGGAACTTACCTTAATAGTAGTATTTTAATCGGAAAAGAACGTACACCAAGTGGACCAAGTGGTGAACCAACAACATATGGCATCAGTCAGCAATTGAAAGATTTGGGATTTGATGTTGTTCGTTTAAAAACTGGAACACCTCCAAGAATTGCAAAGGATTCAATTGATATTACAAAAATGACACCTCAGCAAGGTGACAAAGATCAACAAACATTTAGTTACGATAAGATATATTATGATGAAAATCCACAAGAATTATGCTACCTAACTCATACAAATCTTAAAACACATGGCATTATTAATTTACATCTTGATGAATCAGCCATGTATGGCGGAGTTGTTGAAGGAGTTGGACCCAGATATTGTCCTTCCATAGAAGATAAAGTCGTCCGATTTTTTGATAAACAACGGCATCAGGTTTTTATTGAACCTGAAAGTGTAGAGCTTGATGAACTATATGTTCAGGGGTTATCTACAAGCATGCCGAAAGAAGTTCAAGAAGAATTTTTAAGAACTGTTCCTGGATTAGAAAATGTTAAAATTATTAGATATGCTTATGCTATTGAATATGACGCGATTAATCCAATACAGCTTAATCCTTCTCTTGAAACTAAAAAAATTAAAAACTTGTTTTGTGCTGGACAGATTAATGGAACAAGTGGATATGAAGAAGCTGCTGGACAGGGATTGATGGCAGGCATAAATGCATCTTTAAAAATACATGGCAAGGATCCGTTGATATTGCATCGTCATGAAGCATATATTGGTGTATTAATTGATGATTTAGTAACCAAAGGGACTATTGAACCCTATCGTTTACTAACTTCTAGAGCGGAACATCGACTTTTATTACGACACGACAACGCAGAA
Source organism: Acholeplasmataceae bacterium UBA6181 (assembly GCA_002422135.1). GTDB lineage: Bacteria > Bacillota_I > Bacilli_A > Acholeplasmatales > Acholeplasmataceae > UBA6181. Next base: position 3,197 of record DITP01000092.1, on the reverse strand, counting down.
TTAAGATTGAGAGAATATGGTTACAAAATTGGATTAGTTGATGAAATAACATATCAAAAGTTCATTGAAAAAAAATCTCAATATCAAGATTTAATCGATAAGGCACGTAATATCAAAATATTACCGAATACTAAAAATAACCAATATTTGGAATCTCGTTCGTCTGCGCAAATTTATGAGTCTATATCAGTTTATGACTTGCTTAAACGCCCAGAAATAAATCAAGAAGACGTTAGATATTTCATGGGGAATGATTATTCAATAGATTCTATTGAGCAACTCGAAATTTATGTTAAGTATGAAGGTTACATTCAAAAAGCTCAGCGTGAAGCTGAGAAGATGATTCGTTTGGAAGATAAAATCATACCGGAATCCATCGATTATAAGTTGGTGCGAAACATTTCGTCAGAAGGTCGAGAAAAACTATTAAAAATACAACCTAAAACTTTAGGGCAAGCTTCAAGAATATCAGGTGTCAATCCAGCGGATATATCTGTTTTGCTTATTTATTTAGAATCAAGGGCATTAAAACATGAATTTTGAAGCTGATATTAGAAATTATTTTTTGATAGAACTAAGCCCAAAACAAGTTCATCAGTTTCAGCAGTATTACCAATTCTTAATCGAATATAATCTTAATGTAAACTTAACCGCAATTACCGAACAAAATGATGTCTATTATAAACATTTTTTTGATTCACTTACGGCAGTAAAATTTATTGATTTCGATAAAGTAAATTCCATTTGTGATATGGGGTCGGGCGCTGGGTTTCCGAGTATACCGTTAAAAATTATGTTTCCCCATTTAGAGGTTACGATTATCGATTCTCTTAACAAACGGTTAAAATTTTTAGATCAACTTATGAATAAATTAGAAATCGGTCAAGTGAACTTAGTTCATGATCGTATTGAAAATTATGCAATAAAACATCAATGTGAATTTGATCTTGTAACCGTAAGAGCATTAGGAGATTTATCGTTAATTTGTGAGATGGGATTACCTATGACCAAAATAAATGGGAGTTTCATAGCTTATAAAGGTTCGAATGCTGATGATGAAATTGTGAAGTCGACCGATGGAATTCAAAAACTAGGCGGAAAAATCGACTTTGTAAAAACATTTGAACTACCCTATGGGTACGGACATAGGACAATAATTAAAATCAGCAAAATTAAGGATATCAAAGGCTTCCCAAGAAGTTTTCAATTAATGAAGAAGAAGCCTTTATAGGAGGTAGCATGGGAAAAATAATTGCGATTTCCAATCAAAAAGGCGGAGTAGGAAAAACAACGACAAGCGTTAATCTTTCTGCTGCACTTGCGGGATTCGGCAAAAAAGTTTTGATTATTGATTTTGACCCCCAAGCGAGTACAACAACAAGTATGGGCATAAATCGATCAATGCTATTTGCTACAATTTTTGATGTTTTAATGGATCAAAAAACCATACAAGAAGCGATAATCCATTTACCTGATATACAAGTCGATGTGATTCCATCAACTATTGAACTTGCTCACCTTGAGATTAGGTTAGATAAAGAAGATCGTGAATACATATTGAGTCAAAAATTAAGAGAAATATCGAGTGCATATGATTTTATTATCATTGACTGCCCCCCATCACTTGGATTATTAACAACCAGTGCTTTATATTCAGCAGACTCTGTACTTATACCAGTTCAATGCCAATTTTTGGCAATTGACGGTCTTACACAATTATTAAACACAATTAGAGTTGTCCAAAAAAAAATGAAAGTAAATAATCGACGACTGGAAATAGAAGGAGTTCTATTGACCATGCTGGATAAACGAACAAAAGCTGGTTGGGAAATCGTTCACGAAATAAAAGATTATTTTAAAGAAGGAGTTTTTGACACAATCATCACGAGCAATGTCGCAGCGCAAGTTGCTCCAACTTATGGTGTTCCCGTCTTAACATTTGCTCCAAAATCACCTGCTGCAAGACTTTATAAATCTTTAGCCAAGGAGGTCATTCAAAACAATGAAAGATGATCTAAAAGCAAGAACTTTTACCGATTTACTTGCCGAACATCATGTGGATGATGTACTAGAAGGTGAAATCATTGAAGAAATTTCACTTTTGGAAATTAAGCCTAATCCTTTTCAGCCAAGAAGAATATTTGATGAAGAAAAGATAGACGAATTGGCTCAATCAATCAAGCAACATGGTGTATTCCAACCCATAATTTTAAAAAAAGTAAAACAAGGATATATTATTGTATCCGGCGAAAGAAGATTCCGAGCAGCACAAAAGGTTGGCCTTAGTACTATACCAGCAATTATACGGCAATATGAAGAAACAAAAGTTGCAGAAATAGCGCTAGCTGAAAATCTCCAACGTGAAAACTTAACACCAATTGAAGAAGCTGAAGCCTATAAAATTGTGATGCAAAATTTAAAATTAACTCAACAAGAACTAGCTTTAAAAATAGGGAAGAGTCGCTCTCATGTTACAAACATGCTTGGTTTATTAAATTTGCCACAAGAAGTTCAAGATATGCTATTAAATGGGAAAATTAGTATGGGACACGCTCGTTCACTTAGTAAACTCGAAGATGAGAAAAAGATTTTAAAAATAGCAAATCAAATCATTTCAAAACAATTAAGTGTGAGACAAGTCGAAGAAATGGCTCAGTTGGAAACCAAAACAAACCAAATCAAGCGATTGAAACAATCTAAATATATAGAACAAGAAAAAATAGTTACGAAAAAAATTGGATTTAAAGTTAAAATTTCAGATCAAAAAATAACCATTCATTGCAAAGAAAACGATCTTCAAAAAGTTATTGAACGGCTGATGAAAATATGAAGTACGATGTAACCGACATTGTTCAAACAAAAAAGAAGCATGTGTGTGGTTCAGATCGATGGGAAGTTCTAAGAACAGGCGCGGAAATTAAACTGAAATGCTTAGGCTGTAACCGTGAAATAATGATTTTAAAATTGGATTTAGAAAAAAGAACAAAAAATATCGAAAAAGCCCTACACGTACGCACGTGATTAATATAGAAAGCACAATTTGACTTACTGGTCTTTTTTCAAGTATATTGAAAGTGTATATTTGATTAGCGTAAACAATTCAACAAAGTTATATCAAAATGGTTGCTTTTTCTTCTCTGTTACGATAGAATATAAAAGCAAGCCAAAAAACGGAGGGGTAGCGAAGTGGCTAAACG